>DASSEA010000053.1:0-5906 GCA_035696805.1 Casimicrobiaceae bacterium | reverse complement strand
ATTTCGATCAGCGCGCCGAAGCCGCCGATGCCCGCGAGAACTTCCGGACGCATCGTGCGCCGGGCGAATGGCTTGATCCGTTCGACGAGCGCATCACCGGCATCGATGTCGACGCCGGCCGTCCGGTAGGAGAGCGGGGCGGAAGGCGAACGGCCGGGCACAATGTGAGGTAAAGTGCAGCGTTTTTTGAAACGAGCGCGATTCTACTCCAGCACCTGTCAGTGAACGCGACGCCTCCGCCCGTGGTGCCCGTCGATCCGGCCTTCGATTCGTTGGGTGAAAGTGCCGTCGAGCGCGACGCACGGCGTGCGGCGGAGGCGCGCATGCGCAACGACATCGACGACGTTGCGCCGACGAGCGCGGCACCTGCCGCACCGCCGCCGACGCCGCATCGCCGGCATCCGATCGCACCCAAGCATTATTTGTGGATCGTCGGCGCGGCCGTCGTCATCTTCTTCGCGCTGCGCTGGCTCGGCTCGGTGCTGACGCCGTTCCTGATCGGCGCGATCCTCGCCTATCTCGGAACGCCGCTCGTCGATCGCGCAGAACGGCGCGGCGTCCCGCGCGCGTGGTCGACGCTGCTCGTGATTCTCTTCATCGGCCTGTTGCTTGCAGCGCTTTTCTTCGTGCTGATCCCGCTCGTGCAAAGCGAGGTCGTATCGATCACGCGGCGCGTGCCCGATCTCTTCACGCAGTTCACCGATCGCGTCGCGCCGATCCTGCAGGAGAAATTCGGCATCACGCTCGCGCTCGATTTCGAATCGATCCGTTCCTTCATCACCGAGAACGCGCAGGAGGCGCGCAACCTGTCGGCGCGGCTCCTGTCGGGAGTCAAGACCGGGGGCCAGATCGTGCTCGCGCTGCTCGTCAATCTCGCGCTGATTCCGGTCGTCATGTTCTATCTGCTCCGCGACTGGAACATGATCCTCGGCCGCATCGACGACCTGCTGCCGCGGCGCTGGGGTCCGAAGGTGCACACGGTCGCACGCGAGATCGATGGCGTGCTCGGCGAATTCCTGCACGGCCAGTTGCTCGTGATGGCGGCGCTCGCCGTTTATTACGCGATCGGATTGACGCTGGTCGGGCTCGACCACGCGCTTGCGATCGGCATCCTGACCGGCGTGCTGGTGTTCATTCCGTACGTCGGCTTCGGACTCGGGTTCCTGCTGGGCTTGCTGGCGGCCGTGCTGCAATGGCACGGCTGGCCGGGATTTCTCGCGGTGATGGCCGTGTACGGCGTCGGTCAGCTGCTGGAGAACTACGTGCTCGTGCCCTTTCTCGTCGGCGATCGCATCGGGCTGCATCCGCTTGCAGTCATCTTCGCGTTGCTGGCTTTCGGCGAATTGTTCGGCTTCGCGGGCGTGTTGATGGCGCTGCCGGTTTCCGCGGCACTGCTCGTCGGGCTTCGCCACCTGCGGCGTGCGTACGTCGCGTCGCCCGTGTATCGGGACGATCCCGATTGACTTCGGGGCGTCTCCGACCTCGGGGTCAGAGCAAAAAGTCGCGTGGTCAAGAGTTTGCGTTGATCGCGTAACTGAACGCGCGACTTATTGCTCTGACCCCAAGGTATGGCCGAGCAGTTCGTCCTCGATCTCTCCGGACCGGAGCCGCCGGGCTTCGACAACTTCGTCGCGGGGGCGAATCGCGAAGCGCTGGCGACGTTGAAGGCGCTCGCCCGCGCTGAATCGCGCGAAAACGGTGTCCTGCTGTGGGGCGCGCACGGTGTCGGCAAGTCGCATCTGTTGCGCGCAGCGGCGGCAGCCACGGCATCGCGCCGGTTCGTCGTGGCGCGCGAGGCGCCCCAGGATTTGCCGACGGCGGAACACGTCCCGCCGTCGGCGTTGCTCATTGTCGATCGCATCGACGAAGCGAACGCGGACGCACAGGGCGCGCTGTTCACGCTGCTCAACCATCTCGCGACGAACGGGGGTCAATGGATCGCGGCCGCTGCCGTGCCTCCGGCGCGCCTCACGTTGCGCGAGGACCTCCGCACGCGGCTCGCGCTGGGGCTCGTCTTCGAGCTTGCGCCGCTCGCCGACGCCGACAAGGCGCAGGCACTCGAAACGTATGCCCGGGAGCGCGGCTTCCAGCTGTCCTCGGACGTAATCGCCTATCTGCTTGCGCATGGGCGTCGCGATATGCCGAGCCTCGTCGCGACGCTCGCGGCGCTCGACCGTCATTCGCTGGCGACGCGGCGCGCCGTAAACGTGCCGCTGATTCGGGACTGGCTGCAGCGCGATCTAGGCTTGCTGCGCTGACTGATACCGCCGTCGCGGCTCTATCTAAGCGACGCCGGAGCAAGCTGGCACTTTCCTGTCGCC
Organism: Casimicrobiaceae bacterium; assembly: GCA_035696805.1. GTDB lineage: Bacteria > Pseudomonadota > Gammaproteobacteria > Burkholderiales > Casimicrobiaceae > VBCG01. The sequence goes on along the minus strand of DASSEA010000053.1, from coordinate 3,585 downwards.
GGCCGGCGACGAGTCAGCCGGCTAAACCTTTGAAGCGCCAAAATTAATTTGAATCAACCGGCCCACGGCGGGTGTCAACGCCGTTGCCATACGCGGCGTTAAGGGTGCGACGCGCGAATTGGCGCCGTTTTTGACGACATTTCCGGAAGGCTCCTGAATGAACCGATGGCTGTTCGGCGTGGTGGCAGGCTTGTTTGCCGTTTCTGCGTCCGCGCAGGTCGGGACGATCGCGCCCGCGGCGTCGGCGGCGCCGTCCAGCGTCCAGGCTGCACCGACGCTCCCGGGAGAAACGATGAAATCCGCCGCCTCCCGCAACGCCGACGCCGCGCGGAAGCCCAAGGCCAAGCACAAGAAAAAGGCGAAGAAATCCGCCACGCATACCGCTGGCGTCAAGGTGAAAGCGGCCACGAAGTAGACGTTCGATCCAAACACCCACTCAAACGATAGGAAATCCATGAACAAGCTGCTTGCCACGCTGATTGCCGGCGCGTTTGCCGTCACGACGACCGCCGCCATCGCTCAAACCGCTGCACCCGCCACCCCGGCGGCGCCCGCCCCGGCGATGAAGTCGGACGATTCGATGAAGCACGACAGCATGAAGAAGTCGACCAAGAAGGCGAAGAAGACGACCGCTGCGAAGAAGGCTGCCAAGGACACGTCGGCGATGAAGGCGACGCCCGCGACGCCTGCAACCCCCGCGACGCCGGCCACCCCCGCGACGGCCACTACGCCTGCGACGCCCGCTACCCCGGCGGTAGCCGCAACGCCGGCCACGCCGTCCGCCAACGCCATGAAGTCCGATGCGATGAAGTCGGACAAGGCCAAGGACGCCCCTAAGAAGTAAGCAAGCGTCCGCGGTCAGAAGGCAGGGCCACGCGCCCTGCCTTTTTTTTGACTTTGGGGCCAGAGCAATAAGTCGACTTTTTGCTCTGACCCCGAAGTGTTGCGGTTAGCGGGTGGGCGGGCGCGCATATTGCTGCGGCTATCATTGGTCCCCTCCAACGCGCGGAGAACCGCGCCCGCGGTCCATGACAGAAGTGAAACGCCCGACCCTCACGGTCGCAACCGTCGTCGAACGCGACGGCCGATTTCTCCTGATCGAAGAAAAGACGCGCAACGGCCTGCGGCTCAATCAGCCCGCTGGCCACGTCGAGTCCGGGGAGTCGATCGTTTCGGCGGCCGCGCGCGAGACGCTCGAGGAAGCGGCGTGGCGCGTCGATCCCACCGCGCTCGTCGGCGTCTACCAATGGAAAGCCGCGACGAACGGCACGACGTTCGTGCGGTTCACCTTCGCCGCCGCCGCACGCGAGCATGAACCCGACCGTCCGCTCGACGCCGGGATCGTGCGGGCGCTCTGGCTCACCTACGAGGACGTGGCAGCGCGTCCCGACCAGCATCGCAGCCCGCTGGTGTTGCGGTCGATCGACGACTACCGCGCCGGCAAGCGCTGGCCGCTCGGCCTCATCGCCAATCTCTGATGTCCCGCCGCGAGCGCGTCGTCGTCGGCATGTCCGGTGGCGTCGACTCGTCGGTCGCTGCCTGGCTGCTTCGGCAACAGGGGTACGACGTCGTCGGTCTCTTCATGAAGAACTGGGAGGACGACGACACCGACGAATACTGCACGTCGCGTGAGGATCTCGTCGATGCCGCGGCCGTCGCGGATGTCATCGGCATCGATCTCGAGGCGGTCAATTTCGCCGCCGAGTATCGCGAGCGCGTGTTCGCACATTTCCTGCGCGATTACCAAGCGGGCCGCACGCCGAATCCCGACGTGCTGTGCAACAGCGAAATCAAGTTCCGGGCGTTCCTCGATCATGCGCTGTCGCTGGGCGCCGATTGGATCGCGACAGGTCATTACGCGCGCGTTCGGCGTTCGGCATCCGGCGCCACCGAGTTGCTGAAGGCGGTCGACGCGACGAAGGACCAGACCTATTTCCTGCATCGCCTGACGCAGGCGCAACTCGCGCCCGTGCTGTTTCCGCTCGGGGCGATGACCAAGCGCGACGTGCGCGCGATCGCGCAGCGTGAAGGCCTCCCGACGTATGGGAAGCGCGATTCCACCGGCATCTGCTTCATCGGCGAGCGTCCGTTCCGCGATTTCCTCGCGCGCTATCTGCCGGGAATTCCAGGACCAATGATCACGCCGGACAGTGTGATGGTCGGTCGGCACGAAGGGCTCGCGTATTACACGATCGGTCAGCGGCAAGGGCTCGGGATTGGCGGAATGCGCGGCGGCGATGCGGCGCCATGGTTCGTCGCGGGAAAGAATGTGGCCGGCAACGCGCTGATCGTTGTCCAGGGACACGCGCATCCGCTGCTGTATCGGACCGACGTGGAGGCCGTCGACATGCATTGGATCGCCGGCGAGAGTCCGCGATGGCCCGCAAGACTTGCGGCGAAGACGCGCTATCGGATGCCCGACGCAGCGTGCGTCTTGCGAAGCAACGATCGCGGCGGCGTCACGGCGGTATTCGATGCACGGCAGTGGGCACCGACGCCGGGACAGTATCTGGTGCTCTACGACGGGGACGTGTGCCTGGGGGGCGGCGTGATCGACGTGCCGCTCGACGCGGCGCGTTTCAAATCGGAGGATGCTCCTGCAGCGATGCAGGCTTGACCGTCCAGGCGTTCAGCCGCTGCCTTCGATGCGTTTCGGCGTCATGCGGGCCGCCTGCGCCTGACCGACGAGTATCCCTTCGAGGCGCGCGACCCGTCGATCGACGTCGCGCAGCTCGACGCCCAGCGTCTTGACCGATTCGGACAGGCGCTTGATCTCTTCGGCCACCAGCAAGACCTGTTTGACGCCGTCGAGAACGCGATCAAACGCGGCCATGCGAGAGCCGGCGTTTTTGCAGCTGCTTGAGCGTCGTGCGTACTTCCTTGTTCGCCGAGGAAAGGGCGGCGCGGGCTGACTTCGCTGCGGCAAACAGCTCGTCCGCAAGGGCGTTCAGAAGGTCTTCGCTGCCAGGCTTTGCATCGCTGGAGTAGGTTTCTGCGGCGCGGCGAAGCATTTCGCCGGCGGACAGGCCGAGGCTTTCGGCGCGCGCGGTGATGGCGGCCTTTTGCTCGGGCGTCACGAGAATGGTCATCCGTTCGGTCTTCATGCGCGTTCCTTCGCTCTGATCTGCGCATGATAACACACATGGTAATGCCGGCGTCCGTTCAGAAGGGGATGTCGTCGTCGAAGTCGTCGACGTTCTTCTTCGCAGCGCCGCCGGACTTGGCGCCGCCCGCAGCGCCACCCGACGTGGCGCCTTCGCGGCGCGGAGTCGATGCGCCCGAACTGAACTCCGCATCGCCCCCGGTGCTGTCGCGACCGCTACCGATCAGCTGCATCCGATCGCCGACGATCTCGGTCGAGTACTTTTCGACGCCGTCCTTGTCGGTGTACTTGCGCGTCTGCAGGCGACCTTCGACGTAAACCGACCGGCCCTTCTTCAGATACTCCCCGGCGATTTCCGCCTGGCGGCCGAAAAGGACGACGCGATGCCACTCGGTGCGCTCCTGCTTTTCGCCGTTCTTGTCCTTCCATTGTTCGCTTGTCGCGATGCTCAAATTCGTGACCGCGTCGCCGCCCGTCGTGTA
>DASSEA010000052.1:0-3217 GCA_035696805.1 Casimicrobiaceae bacterium | reverse complement strand
GCGCGGCGGCATCGTCGTCGTGCAGGAGATCTTCGGCGTCAACGACCATATTCGTCGCGTGGCGGACGGTTTCGCCGCAGAGGGATATCGCGTGCTGGCGCCCGCGCTGTTCGATCGCGTGCGGCGCGACATCACGCTCGGTTACACCGAGGCCGACATTGCGGAGGGTCGCAAGATCCGCGCGCAGGTTTCGTTCGATCACGCGCTCGCCGACGTCGCTGCGGCGCAAGCTGCCATGCGTGACCGCGGCCGCGTCGGCGTGGTCGGGTACTGCTGGGGAGGAACGGTGACGTGGCTCGCGGCTGCGCGGCTCGACGGCTTCGTGGCGGCATCGTCGTACTACGGCGGCGGTATCGGGCAGTTCGCGTCAGAGCATCCGCGTTGCGCCACGCAATGCCATTTCGGCGAAAAGGATCACGCCATCCCGATGCAGGAAGTAGACGCGGTTCGCGGCGCCAACCCCGACGTGCAGGTATTCACGTACGCCGCGGGTCACGGCTTCAATTGCGACGCGCGCGCCAGCTACGATGCAGCCGCTGCGGCGCTCGCGCGCGAACGCACGCTCGCATTCTTCGCGACGCACGTCGCGGGCGATTGACGCCGGATTCAGCCCGCCGGGTTCGGATAGCGCAACTGCAGTGTGGCGATGTCCGCGAGCACGTCGGGCGCGAGTTCGCGCTGCGCCGCCGCGAGGTCTTCCTGTAGCTGCGCCATCGATGTCGCGCCGACGATCATCGCGCCGAGATACCAGCGGCTGCGGACGTAGCCGAGCGCGAGGTCGACCAGCGTCAGGCCATGGCGTTTGGCGAGATCCGCATAGGCGCCGACCGCTTCGTGGACGATTGGCTTGCGAAAGCGGACACCGAGCCCGTCGAACAAGGTAAAGCGCCCGCGAGGTGTCGCACCGTTCAGATACTTGCCGGACAGCATGCCGCCGGCGAGCGGACTGTAGGCAAGCAGCGACATGCGTTCGCGAAACAGCGCCTCGGCAAGATCGCCATCGACGCTTCGCGACACCAGGCTGTAACTGTTCTGCAGCGTGACCGGTCCTGGGACGCCGAGTTCACGCGCAACGCGCCGGAACTCGCACAAGCCCCAGGTGGTTTCGTTCGACAGGCCGTAATGGCGAATCTTGCCGGCCTCGATCAGCGCCGCCATCGCCTCGACCTGTTCGCGAATCGGCGGCCCCGCAAGTTCCTTGGACGGGTCGAACTCGGTCGACCCGAACATCGGGACGTTTCGCTGCGGCCAGTGGATCTGATACAAATCGATCCAGTCGATGCGCAGCCGAGCGAGGCTCGTGTCGACCGCCTCCGCGATCACGTCGCGCGTGAGGTCTGTGCGACCGCCGCGAATCCAGTCACGGCGCCCGGGCCCGGCGACCTTGCTCGCGATGACGAGATCGCCGCGTCCGCGCTTCGCGAGCAGACGGCCGAGGATCGTTTCCGTGCGGCCCTGCGTGACTGCATTGGGCGGCACTGGATACATCTCCGCGGTGTCAATGAAATTGACGCCCTGCGACAATGCGTAGTCGAGCTGCGTACCGGCGTCGCTTTCCGTGTTCTGCTCGCCCCACGTCATCGTGCCGAGGCAGACGTCGGACACTTGGAGTGCCGTGCCGGGCAGTGTGTGATGTTTCATCAAATCCTCGCAAGCATGCGATCGACCGAAGCATACAACGCGTGCCGACGCCGCTTCCTGGGCGCGTTGGCGACGGCGGCTGCGCTGCCGTGGTGGTTTCCTGCCGCCGCAGCCGACGCGGTCGGGACGCGACCGATCCCGTCCACGGGAGAGCGGTTGCCTGTCATCGGCCTCGGAAGCTGGATCACGTTCAACGTCGGCAACGATCGCGTCGCGCGCGAAGAATGTGCGGCCGTCATCCGCGCGTTCTTCGACGCCGGCGGGCGTGTCATCGATTCGTCGCCGATGTACGGTTCGTCTCAGGACGTCATTGGCTACGGTCTCGCGAAGCTCGGGCGACCCGTGCCGGTGTTCGCGGCCGACAAGGTGTGGATTGCCGCCGCATCGCGCGGCCCGGCGCAGGTCGAGGAATCGCGGCGCCACTGGAACGTCGCGCGCTTCGACCTGCTCCAGGTGCACAACCTGCTCGCGTGGGAAGCTCACCTGCCGATGCTCTTTTCGATGAAGGCGAACGGGCGCCTGCGTTATGTCGGCATCACCACGTCCGAGGGGCGCCGCCACGGCGACGTCGAGCAGATCATGCGCAATCAGCCGCTCGACTTCGTTCAGGTCACGTACAACCCCGTCGATCGCGACGTCGAGGCGCGCATCCTTCCGCTCGCACGAGAACGCGGCATCGCGGTCATCGTCAATCGTCCGTTCCAGCAGGGCGCACTGACCGACGCGCTGGCACGGCGTCCGCTGCCCGGATGGGCTGCCGACATCGGCTGTGCGAGCTGGGCGCAATGCGTGCTCAAGTTCATCGTGTCGAATCCGGCGATCACGTGCGTCATTCCGGCCACGACGCGTGTCGCGCACGTGCGCGAGAACGTCGCGGCCGCGCTCGGGACGATGCCTGACGAGGCGCTGCGTCGCCGCATGGCGGCGGACATCGCGCGCCTCTGATGTCGGAGTGGTGGACGTACCGGCTGTCGAGTTTCCTGCTGTTTTCGCCGCGTACGTATTTGCGCCTGCACGAGCGCTACAACGTCGACGTATGGCCGGCGCAGCTCGTAGCGTTCGTGATCGGCGTTGCGCTGCTCGTCATCCTTCTGCGCCGGCCGCCGAAGGCAGCGCGCATCGTGGCCTTCGCGCTGGCCGTCTGCTGGGCGTTCGTCGCCTGGGCGTGGCACGTTATGCATTACGCCGCGATCAACTGGGCCGCGACGTATTTCGCGGCTGCGTTCACGTTGCAGGCGCTGTTGCTGCTGTGGGTCGGCGTTGTGCGTGGCGCGCTCGCCTTCGGCTCAGCCTCACCCGCCGCATCGAAAGTCGGGAACGGGCTCGTCGCATGGGGACTCATAGGACTCCCGATCTTGAACGCGCTCTTCGGCCAAGGCATCGCGCAGGCGGACTTCTTCGGAACCGGCGCGGATTCGACGGTTGCCGCGACGCTCGGCGTCCTGCTGCTTGCGAGGGGCCGCCGCTGGCCGCTGTGGCCGATTCCTCTCGCGTGGTGCGCGATCACCGGCGCCTTCGCAGCGATGATGCGGCTCCCGGCGGCGCCCGTCATGCCGCTGGTGGCGCTGGTGGCCGT
>DASSEA010000051.1:0-10254 GCA_035696805.1 Casimicrobiaceae bacterium | reverse complement strand
CGCAAGCTGCCAGTCGGTCTTGCCCGTCACCCGATCAAGCAACGCAACGTCATAATGCTTGCGAACGAGCTGCAGATCCGCGGTGCCGGAGCCTGTCACGCGAAGGCGGCCGCCTTCATGCCCGACCTGCAATTTGAGCGGTCCACCGAACATCTCACCGGCGAGATCGTTGGTACGCACGTCCTTCTCGGTAAAGGACAGCGAACCCGTCAGTGCGGCCAGCGGTGGAACGCCGGTCGCGGTAATCGTGTTCGACGCGAATTGATATTGCCCGTTGATCGTGACCGCCGACGGCTCGCGCAGCGGCAAATCGAATTGCAGCGCCAGGCGCCCGTCGCCCGTCGCAGTCGCATCCTTGGCGACGCCGCCGATCCATTCCGCAACGGGACTGCGCGCGATGAACGCCAGGAACTCGGACGTCGGTCCATTGGCGCTGCCATCGATCCGTAGCGTCGGACGCGGCGCATGAAAGTCGGCGATCTCCGCGCGCGTGGCGCTGATCTGCGCGCCAAGGACGCGGCCGCCCGTAGCGGCGATTGCGACGCGCGTTCCTTCGATCCTGACATCTGCCGCGACGTTCGTGATCGCCGGCCAATGCTCGGCGTAGTCGAGTGTCGCGTCCTGCACCTTGGCGGCGAAGACGAACTGCCCGGGCTTGCCCGCCGCGAAGGGGAATTGCGCGAGATCGCCGACGACCGTGATCTTCACGTCGTTCGAGGATCCCTTCGCCAGCGCGCGGCGCAACCAGTCATGCACGGCAACACCGGCCCGGATCGGCACGTAACGATAAGCGCTCGCGATGTCGGCCCGCGTCAACTGCGCATGCAGATCGATCGCGGGCGAGCCATGCACGCGACTGCGCCAGGTTCCCGCGAGCGTGCCGGCGGCATCGCCATTGGCGAACGCAACGTCCCTGAACTGCAATTCGGTGGATTCGGCGTCGTGTTTCCAGCGCACGTCGCCGCGGAGCGTGTCGAATCGCAGCGGATCGGCAAACAGCCGGGCCAGTTCGAGCGTCGACGCTTCGCTGGCGAGTCGCAGCGAGCCGCCCGCTTCGCTGGCATCGACCGTCCCCGAAAGATTCGCGCCGCCCGGCATTGCATCGTGAGCGGAGACGGCAAATCCGCGAAACTCCGACTTCAGCGAATAGCGCGAAGGCGCATCGATGCTGCCGGTCCATTCGAACGTACCGTTTTGCACGAGGCCTCGCGGTTCGTAGCGCCCGATGTCGCGGCGCAGGGCCTCCGCCAGCGGCAGATGCGGTACCACCGCCGCGAGCGGCCGGAGGTCGAGTTCGGTAAACGTCAGCTTGCCGGTGGCCGGCTGGTTGTCGCGTGCCGCAGCAACGAACAGCGAGATATCGGACGGAGGTTGCGTAGCGCCGTCGGCTAGCGTGAACGACGCCTGTTTCGCGGCGAACTCCGTCCGCGACGCCGTGCGCTTCCACGCCCCGCGACCGCCGAGATGCGCAATCGACACCGGCGCGAGGCCCTCACCCAGCGTAGCGCGGACATCCTCCAGTTCGACATCCGCAGTGACTTGGGACGGCTGTGACTGCTGAAAGTCGATCCACGCACGTATGGCGCCCTTGCCGGCGTCGATCGGCACCGGCAGCGAGACCCATTCGCGCCAGGCCGCGATGTCCGCGTAATCGACGCGAAAGTAGAGGCGGCCCTCGAGATTCGTCCAGTCGTTCAGCGCATGGCCCGCGGCGTCGACGCGAATTTCGAGCGGCGCCGCGAGTTCGGCCGGCGGCACGCCGGTCAGGCCCGCGTGATGACGGCCGAAGCGCTGTTCCATTCGAAACGTCACATGATCGAGCAGGAGCTGTGGCGCGCGCCGATAGTCGTCGTTCCACGCGACGAGGGCGTCGCGGACAACGATCTGCGGCTGGCGCATCAGCCAGTCGCCGAATGCGGCGTCGTTCACCGACGCGTCCGCATCACGTTCGATGCCCGCCACGTGGAGGCGACCGGATGCATCGCGCCGGACCGACAGGCGCGGTCCCTCGACCGTCAGCGCCTTGAGGCGCAGATCGAGCAGCGGCAGCGACGTCCACGCGATCAACAGGTCGGCGCGCGGCAAATCGAGGACGACGCCATCGCGGGGCGGCCGGGCACGAACGCGAAATCCCTGAACCAAGATCTGCGGATTCCACCCGTTCCAGCCGGTCACGAGCGCATCGATTTCAACCGGTTGATCGAGCCGCACCGACAGCCAGCGCACGATTTCGCCGCGTCGCGCTTCGACCTGTGGCAGCACGACCAACCGGACCGCGAGCAGCACCGCGCAGAACAATCCGAATGCGAGCAGCGTCGCCGTGGCGGCGATCCGCAGTGCGCCGATCGCGCGGGATGACAGCGTCGAGGTCGCAGGCATAATGAACGTGTGGTGACGAACGATTGTAGCGGAAGGTGCCGTCGTTACGCGCAGCGCGATCCGCGGCGTCGCCGCCCTATGCCCTGTTGATGGACATCGATCGTGCGATAGCGTTCAGTCGCTACGCGGAACGCGCACTGACGCAGTCGCCGGAGCTTCGCGGGACGCTCGAGCAAACGCTCGATGCGCCGTTCGATTGGGTTGAAGCTCGCGCCGAACTCGAGCGCCGGATCGCCGGTAACGATCCCGCTGCGCTCGCGGCCGCGTTGCGCATTCTGCGCAGGCGCGTATTTCTGCACACGCTGTTGCGCGACCTGACCGGTCGCGCGCCGCTCGTTGAAGTCGTCGGCGCAGTAACCGCGCTGGCCGAGTGCGCGCTGCGTGCCGCCGTGACCGTACACACGCAGGCGCTTGCCGCGGTTCACGGATTGCCGACCGGCGGGGAAACGGGAGCGCTCCAGGAACTCGTCGTCATAGCGATGGGCAAGCTCGGCGGTGGCGAGCTGAACGTCTCGTCCGACATCGATCTCGTCTTCGCGTACCCCGAGGAAGGCGAAACGACCGGACCGCGACGCGTTTCGAATCGCGAATTCTTTGATCGCCTCGGCCAGCGGCTGATCGCGGCGATGTCCCATGTCGACTCGAACGGCTACGTGTTTCGCGTGGACATGCGGCTGCGGCCCTACGGGGACAGCGGGCCGCTGACGGTCTCCTATGCGGCGCTCGAGCAGTACCTCGTCACGCAGGGCCGCGCGTGGGAACGCTACGCGTGGCTCAAGGCACGACCGCTGAGCGGTTGCCGTCACGACGAGCTCGAAGCGCTCGTGAGGCCTTTCGTCTATCGCAAGTATCTCGACTACGACGCGTACGAGGGCCTGCGCGGCATCCACCGGCAGATTCGCGAGCAGGAAAGACGCAAGGACTACGCGACGGACATCAAGCTCGGCGCCGGAGGCATTCGCGAAATCGAGTTCGTCGTGCAGGCGTTGCAGATCGTGCGTGGCGGACGCGAGCCCGCGTTGCGGTCCGCCGGTACGCTGCCAGCGCTCGCGGCGCTCGCCGATCGCGGTGTGATCGCGCCGCATGCGTTGACCGTGCTGCGTGATGGCTACCTGTTTCTCCGGCGCCTCGAACATCGGCTTCAGTACCGCGACGATCGCCAGACGCAGACGCTGCCGGACGATCCCGCGGAACAGGCACTGCTCGCCGAAGCGATGTCGTTTTCTTCGGGCGACCGCTTCGCGGATGCGCTCGCTCAAATTCGCAACGACATCGCGCGACAGTTCAACGCGGTGTTCCAGGCCCCGGACGCTTCGCCGGCGACATCCGATCGAGACGAAGCATTCGACGCCCTGTGGGACGAACCGGAAGCATCGGCTGCCGTACTCGCGGATCTTGCCGACGCTGGATTTTCTGATCCCGCTGACGTGGTCGAAACGCTGGCGCGGATCCGCAGCAGCCGGCGGTACCTGCAACTGCCCGCATTGTCGCGGGAGCGCTTCGACCGGCTCGTCCCGCGCCTGATCGCCACCGCGGTGACGCATCGTTCGCAAGGCGCGTCCCCGGACGCCGTCATCAAGCGGCTTCTCGCATTGCTCGAAGCCGTGAGCGGTCGAAGCGCCTACCTCGCGCTGCTGATCGAGCACCCGCCCCTGCTGCCGCGCCTCGCGGAGCTGATGGGTGCATCCGCGTGGGCCGCCGATTACCTGACGCGACGACCTTTGCTGCTCGACGAACTGCTGGATGCGCGGCTGCTGCTGACCGAACCCGACTGGCCGGCGTGGCGCGAGGAACTCGAGCGGCTGCTCGCCACCCACGGCGCCGATGCCGAGACGGCGATGGACGCCTTGCGGCATTTCCAGCACGCGCAGACCTTCCGCCTGCTCGCGCAGGATCTGGCAGGGCAGATGACGGTGGAGCGCCTCGCGGATCATCTCTCGGCGCTCGCCGATACGATCCTCGACGCAACCTTGCGGCAATGCTGGCAGCAGATGCGCGGCCCCGACACGGCGGCTCCGCGGTTCGCGATCATCGGCTACGGGAAGCTCGGCGGCAAGGAGCTTGGTTACGCGTCCGATCTCGACCTCGTCTTTCTCTACGACGAAGGCGGAGACGCCGAAGCCGCTCAGGAACTGTATGCGCGTCTCGCGCAGCGCATCAACACGTGGCTGAGCAGCGCAACCGGAGCCGGTCGACTCTACGAAACCGACCTGCGGCTGCGTCCCGACGGTGCTGCGGGGTTGCTCGTTTCGAGCGTCGCCGCGTTCGACCGTTATCAGCGCGAGCAGGCGTGGACGTGGGAACACCAGGCGCTGACGCGCGCACGCTTCGTCGCCGGCGATGCGGCAATCCGGGTGGCCTTCGACGCGACGCGCGATGCGGTGCTGCGCGCCCCGCGCGATCCCGCGGCACTCGCACGCGATGTCGTCGACATGCGGGCGCGGATGGCGGCGGGACACGCGAATCGCACGACGCTGTTCGATCTGAAGCACGACGCGGGTGGCATGGTCGACATCGAGTTCGCCGTGCAATTCATCGTGCTTGCCCATGCGCACGCCTACGCGCAACTCACGCGCAACGCGGGCAATATTGCGCTGCTGCAGATGGCGGGTGATGCGGGGTTGCTCCCGCAGGACGTCGCGCTGAACGCGGCCGACGCGTATCGCGAATACCGTCGGCTGCAACACCAGATCCGGCTGACGGGCGCGCCGCATGCGCGCGTCGACGGCGATGCGCAGGCGTCGCGGCGCGCCGCGGTCGATGCGCTGTGGCAGGCGGTCTTCGGCGCATCGCGACAAAAACACGCCTGCTAAAATCGTTGCTTTCGGGGGACGAGGGACGACCTGCCATGTCGATGGCCGACCGCGACGGATGGATCTGGTACGACGGCAAGATGGTGCCGTGGCGCGACGCGACGACGCACGTGCTCACGCACACGCTGCACTACGGCATGGGTGTCTTCGAAGGCGTGCGCTGCTACATGACCGACGCCGGACCCGCGATCTTCCGATTGCGTGATCACACGGAACGCTTGTTGCGCTCTGCGCGCATCTTCGGCATGAAGATACCGTTTGGCGTCGAACAGCTGATGGAGGCGCAGAAGGCGTGCGTCAGCCAGAATCGACTGGAATCGTGCTACATCCGGCCGATCGCGTTCTATGGCTCCGTCGCGATGGGTGTCGCTGCCAAGTCGAATCCCGTGATGGTGGCGATCGCCGCCTGGCCGTGGGGCGCGTATCTCGGCGCCGACGGCATCGAGAAGGGCATCCGCGTCAAGACATCGTCGTACACGCACCATCATCCCAACATCACGATGTGCGGCGCCAAGGCCGTGTGCAACTACGCCGTTTCGATCCTCGCGAACCAGGAGGCGACGCACGATGGCTACGAGGAAGCGATGCTGCTCGACCCGCAGGGCTACGTTTGCCAGGGGTCGGGTGAAAACGTCTTCCTCGTGCGGGATGGCGTCCTCCACACGCCCGATCTGTCTGGGGGTGCGCTCGCCGGCGTCACCCGCGATACGATCATCCGGTTCGCCGGAGAGATCGGAATTCCCGTCATCGAGCGCCGCATCACGCGCGACGAGTTCTACGTCGCCGACGAAGCTTTCTTCACCGGCACCGCTGCGGAAGTCACGCCGATTCGCGAATTCGACCATCGGCCGATAGGCGCAGGCCGGCGCGGGCCCGTCACCGAGCGTCTGCAGAAGATGTTTTTCGATACGGTCAACGGCCGCGATCCCGCGCATGCCGACTGGCTCACGCCGGTGGCGCGATGAGCGAAACGCGCGAGATGCCGGTGATTGCCGTTCGCGCGGCCGACCTGCCCGTTTACTGCCCGAACCCGGCCATGCCGTTGTGGAGCTCGCATCCGCGCGTGTTCCTGGATGTCGCCGGCGCGGGTGAAGCGATGTGCCCCTACTGCGGCACGCGCTACCGCCTCGAGGGCGAAGCACAGGCGGGACACTGACGTCACGGAAGCGACCTCACCAGCCGGCGCCCATCCCCGGGGGAACGCCGATCGCATACTGATCGTCGCGCCGTCATGGGTGGGCGACGCGATTCTGACCGAGCCGCTGGTCGCGCGGCTGCGCGAGCAGGGTGTCGAAGCGATCGACGTGATCGCGCCGCCATGGTGCGGCCCCGTTTACGCGCGCATGCGGGGAATCGGCCGCGTGATCGACGCACCCGCCGCGCATGGACAGTTCGGCTTGCGCAGGCGTCGCACGCTCGGTATCGCGCTACGGGCTGAGCGCTACGCACGCGCATACGTGCTTCCGAACACGTGGAAGTCCGCCCTCGTGCCATGGTTCGCCAGGATTCCGCGACGGATCGGCTATCGCGGCGAAGCGCGCTACGGACTATTGACCGAAGCACGGCGCGTCGACCGTCGCGCGATGCCGCAACTTGCGGCGCGTTACGTGGCGCTCGCGGGATCGCGCGACGAGCACCCGCGCGAGTCGCCGCCGCCGGTGCTGATCCCCGACGAAGCGAATCGCAGCGTAGCGATGCGCGCACTGGGCGTGACGGACGAGCGACCGGTCGCGATCCTTTGTCCCGGCGCGGAATACGGTCCTGCGAAACGCTGGCCGATCGAGCATTTCGCGACCCTCGCACGACGGCTCGCTGCCGATGGGTACGCTGTGTGGCTACTGGGCTCGCCCAACGACGCACCGGTGGCGGGCGCGCTCACCGCGGCGCTCGGCGCGTCGTCCGCCATCGCGACCGATCTCACCGGACGCACCGATCTCGGCACCGCAATCGACCTGATGTCGGTCGCTTCACTCGTCGTCAGCAACGATTCCGGACTGATGCATGCGGCGGCTGCCGTGCGGGCGCCTCTCGTTGCGCTGTTCGGCTCGTCGTCACCGCTCTATACACCGCCGTTGTCGAGCACCGCGCGCATCGCGCGCATCGAGATCGCGTGCAGTCCCTGTTTCGAGCGCGAATGCCCGCTCGGTCATTTTCGATGCATGCGCGATTTGTCGCCGGAACTGGTCTACAATCTGGCGCGCGCGTCCTCCCCGTCCGCAGCAAGTTCCCGCTGATCGTCGCGAAATGCCCACCGTTCGAACGCCGCCGATCTACACGTCACCGCACGATGCGATCCAGGCGTTCTACCAGGCGTTCGAGGCGCGCGATCTCGACGCGATGATGGCGACGTGGGCGGAAGACGAGGAGATCGTCTGCATTCATCCCGGCGGGGTGCGTCACGTCGGCTACGATTCGGTGCGGCATGGTTTCGAGCAGTTGTTCTCGGGGAACGGCAAGCTTTCGTTTCGACTCGACCAGGTCGTCGTGATGGAAACCGTCGGGCTCGCGATGCAGAGCACGATCGAGCACGTGCAGGCCGGCGACGAGTCGACGCGCGGCGTGGCCGTCGCCACGAACGTCATGATGCGGACGCCGTCGGGATGGCGCGTCGTGTGTCATCACGCGTCGCCCGCACCGGCGGTGACCGAGGCACCGGTCGCCGGGCCGCTGCACTAACGCGGGTCGCTTATTCGGGAAAACCTACGAGGTGCCGCCGACGGTGAGGCCGTCGATGCGCAGCGTGGGCTGGCCCACGCCGACCGGAACGCTCTGGCCCTCCTTGCCGCACGTGCCGATGCCGGCATCGAGCGCGAGATCGTTGCCGATCATCGAAACACGAGTGAGCGCGTCGGGACCGTTGCCGATCAGCGTTGCGCCCTTGACCGGGTACGTCAGCTTGCCGTCCTCGATCATCCACGCTTCGGCCGCAGAGAACACGAACTTGCCGCTCGTGATGTCGACCTGCCCGCCGCCGAAGTTGGCCGCGTAAAGGCCGTTCTTCACCGACGCAATGATTTCGGCGGGCTCGCGATCGCCCGCGAGCATGATGGTGTTCGTCATCCGTGGCATCGGCAGATGCGCAAACGATTCGCGCCGTCCATTGCCGGTCTCGCCCGCCTTCATCAATCGCGAGTTGAGGCGGTCCTGCATGTAGCCGCGCAAGTACCCGTCTTCGATCAGCACCGTTCGCTGCGTCGGGTTGCCCTCGTCGTCGAGATTCAGTGAGCCACGCCGTTCGCCAAGCGTGCCGTCGTCGACGACCGTCACGCCGGGCGCGGCGACGCGCTGTCCGACGCGGCCGGAGAACGCGCTCGTCCCCTTGCGATTGAAGTCTCCCTCGAGACCGTGACCGATCGCCTCGTGCAGCAGAATGCCCGGCCAGCCGTTGCCGAGCACGACCGTCATGTTGCCGGCCGGCGCATCGCGCGCATTGAGGTTGATGAGCGCCTGGTCGACCGCCTCTTTGGCGAGCGCGTCGAGGCGCTCGTCGGTGAAATAACCATAATCGAGCCGCGCACCACCGCCGGAATAGCCCTGCTCGCGACGTCCGTTCTCCTCCACGATCACCGTGATCGAAATGCGCACGAGCGGCCGTTCGTCTGCCGCGATCAATCCATCGCTGCGCGCGATCAACACCGTTTCGTGTTCGCCGGCGAGCGACGCCATGACCTGAACGACGCGCGGATCGATCGCGCGGGCGCGTCGCTCGAGACGCGTCAACAGCGCGACCTTGTCCGCGTCGGCCAGGCTCATCACCGGATCGGCCGCCGGATAGAGCAGGCGCGTGCGGCCGCGCACGCCGAGGGGGGCGGATGCAGACTGTCCCTGGCGACCGATCGCACGGACGGCAGCAGCGGCCTCCTCGATCGCAGACAAAGAGATGTCGTCGGAGTAGGCGAACGCCTGCTTGTCGCCATGAACGGCGCGAACGCCGACCCCGCGATCGATGTTGAACGTACCCGCCTTGACGATGCCTTCCTCAAGGCTCCAGCTCTCGTAGCACGAGTGCTGGAAATAGAAGTCGGCGAAGTCCACGTCGTGCGCGTGAATCGATGAAAGCACGCTGGACAGTTTCTCCAAATCGAGCTCCGCCGGCGCAAGCAACAGCCGCTCGGCGTTGGCCAGGAGCGGCGCGGGCAGTTCGGTAAGCGTCGTTTCGTTCAAGGGGATCCTTCAGAAAACGCGCGCAGGCGCGCGTATACCAATACCACGATGACAGGGTGGGGATCGAGGAGGCCGCATTCAAGCACGAATGCTCGTGCGCTTGGGCGCGCTTCAATCCGAAGCGGCATGCACCTTGGCGCCTTGTCCAAGATACGTCGCGGCCACGCGCGGGTTCGACGCCAGCTCCGCGCTGGGGCCTTCGAGTACCCGCTCCCCGGTTTCGAGCACGTACCCGTAGTCGGACACATGCAGCGCTGCGCGCGCGTTCTGCTCGACCAGCAGCACCCCGGATCCGCTGGTACGCAGCGTCGCGATGATCGCGAAAATGTCGCGGACGATCAGCGGTGCGAGCCCGAGCGATGGCTCGTCGAGCAGAAGCAGCTTCGGCGCCGACATCAGTGCCCTCCCGAGAGCGAGCATCTGGCGCTCCCCGCCGGAAAGGGTGCCGGCGAGCTGAGCGCGTCGTTCGGCCAGGCGCGGAAATCGCGCATAGACTTCGTCGAGCGCCAACGACGTGCGACGTTCGCGACGGCGCGTGAAGCCGCCGAGCAGCAGGTTGTCGGCGACGCTCATCGACGCGAACAGTTCCCGCTTTTCCGGCACGAGAACGACACCGCGCGCGACGCGCTGCTCGACCGGCCACGGCGTGACGTTTTCGCCGAAACAACGAATGGTCCCCTGCGCTGGCAGCAGGCCGGCGATCGCGCCCAGCAAGGTCGTCTTGCCTGCGCCATTCGGTCCAATGACCGTTGCGATCGTCCCCGGCGCTACGCGGAGCGAGACGTCACGCACCGCGAGCACCTTGCCATAGGCGACGGACAAATGCTCGACGTCGAGCACGGCGGTTCCTGGAGGCTCGGTCGTCTCCGTCATGCGCCCGCCGCGTTCACACGCCGCC
>DASSEA010000050.1:0-22393 GCA_035696805.1 Casimicrobiaceae bacterium | reverse complement strand
ATTCGGGCCTCACCGACGACGAGCTGCGTGAAGTCGACGCGCAGATCCGCAAGACGACGATCGAGAAGTTCGGTCCGGTGCGAAGCGTGACGCCGACGCTCGTGTTCGAACTGGGCTTCGAGGGAATCCAGCGTTCGCCGCGGCACAAATCGGGCGTTGCCGTGCGCTTTCCGCGCATCCTCCGCTGGCGCCACGACAAGCACGTCGAGGACGCGGACACGCTCGATACGCTGGAGGCGCTGCTGCGCGGCTGACGCAAGAGCGCGGGCTTTACGTCAACGCAGCGCGTTCGACACGACCTTGTCCCAGGTGAGCGTCAGCGTGTTGACGTCCCGGCGCGACGCGTCGACGCCGAATTCCGCGGCCGGCACGACGAGCCTGAACCCGCCGGCTGCATCCCGCCTGACGTCGATGACGAACGTCAGCTTGAGGGACGCGAGCCGAATGCACGGCTCCTGCGTGGACGAACGGATGAAGCCGTCGATCGCCGCATTGAGACTGCGTGCGACTGGACCCGTTGCGGTGGGCGCAGCGTCGACGTCGACGATGCGCGACGCCCCTGCGACATCGAGCCTCAGCACGATGTCCTGCGTGAACCTGCGCGACGCGGCCGCCGATGCAAAAGGTGCCACCGCGACACCCGCCAGCGGCAATGCGACGAGCCGCACTTCCCCATCGACCCTGGCCTCGCCGACACGTTGCAAATCGAGCGTGATCACGGCATTGCGCAGATCGACTTCCCTCGGCTCGGACGTTCCGCACGCCGCGCCCTGGCTGCGGACACGCCAGTGAACGTCGCGCAACTCGGCTTTCAGCTCGTCGAAGAATTCGCCGATCGGCTTGCCGGCGAGACCGGGCACGTTTCCGGGTGCGCTCGCACAGCCGGCCAGCGTAGAGGCGATCGCAATGAGCGCAAGCGTTCTTTGCCCGGTCATCGCTTCGCTCGCACAGCCCGCGCGTGCGTCCGCAGCGTCGCCACGAGGTCGCGCAGCGCGGGATCGGCAATCGGCTCCGCGACGGTGACGCGGCCGCAGCGGCCGCCGTCGTCGACGGCGATCGTATAGCGTCGCGCATCCGGCGGTGCGTGCGCGGACGCGCGTGCGCGTTGCTCAAACAGGCCCGCGCGGTCGACGAGATCGCGTAACGCCGTGCGCTCGGCGACAGGCAGCGCGTCACACTCGATCGTCACCGGCTTCGCGAGCCCGGGGAACGCCGCCAGTCCGCCGTCGATCGAAAAATCGATGCGCATGTTCGTGTCGCTCAAGCGGCCTTGATGCCAACGGCTTCCCATGCGGCCACGACCGCCTGCCGTTCCAACTTGCCGAACAGTTGCGACGCGTTGCTCGCCGTGAACCGCGCGAACTGACGGAACGTTGCGGTCGGCTTCAGCCGCTTGTCGCGCACGGTTTCGTACCAGATGCGTCCCGCCTTTTCCCACGCATGTCCGCCGAGCGAGATGGCAGCGAGGTAAAACGCATGATTCGGAATGCCCGAGTTCGTGTGCACGCCGCCGTTGTCGGCCGACGTGTGAACGAAGCCGTCCATGGTCGCGGGCTGCGGGTCCCGTCCGAGAATGGAGTCGTCGAACGCCGTGCCCGGCGCCTTCATCGACCGCAGCGCAACGCCGTTGACCTTGCGCGTGAAGAGCCCCTCCCCGATCAGCCAGTCGGCTTCGTCGGCGCGCTCCCCGCGTGCATGCTGCTTGACGAGCGAACCGAACACGTCCGAGACCGATTCGTTGAGCGCCCCGGCCTGGCCGAGATACACGAGCCGTGCCTCGTCGCCGGTCACGCCGTGCGTGAGTTCGTGGGCGATCACGTCGAGCGAAATCGTGAAGCGGTTGAACAGATCGCCGTCGCCGTCGCCGAAGACCATCTGCTGACCGTTCCAGAACGCGTTGTCGTAGCGGCGTCCATAGTGCACCGTCGCGTCGAGATGCAGGCCCTCGTCGTCGATCGAATTGCGATCGTAGACGTCGGCAAAGAAATCGAACGTGGCGCCCAGGCCGTCATAGGCCTCGTTGGCATCGACGTCGCCGATCGCGGCACTTCCCTCCCTGCGCACCGCGCGCCCCGGCAGTGCCTCGCGCTGCTGCGCATCGTAAACGGTACGCTGGCGCGCGCTGACCGGCACACTCAAGAGGTTGCGATGCGCACCGGATTCCAGCAGTTCGTACGTCGCGCGCGCGAGCCGCAGCGTCTGGTCGGTGGCGAGCGTGTCGAGCGCCGCTTCGCGCTGCGCCTGCGTTCCGTGCGCGGCTATCCTGCGCAGCAGGTACGGCGGCAGGATCGTGCAACCGCAATGGACGCGGCGAGCGGCTTTGGGCATGGCAGGCGCGGACGTCGGTGCACTGTTTTACCACGCCCGGCGACGGCGACGACGGGCGTCGGCGGAATCCGCGCGCGAGTCCACGCCACGCCCATCATGCGCGAACGCCGTGGCGCCGCGTTCCGAAGGTTACGGCACGTTGAAAAACGACCCGGCGAACCGGAAAAACTTTCCGGAGATCACACCAGCGCCCGAACGCGTACTGGGCGAGTGCGACGAGCGCGCGCGGTCGCGCGGTCAGGCTGCGGGGCGTTGTCCGCGGAAGATCGGCGTGACCTTGGGTGCGGTTTCGACGTTTTCCCGCGTCGAAACCTGCGTTTGGCGTCGATTTTCACGCCGGATGCGCGCAAATGTCTTGCGAAGGTCGGTATTCGCGCTGGACGTATAGCGAAAGGTCGGGTCGAGAATCGATTTCATGCGCACCTCCATGCGCGGGGTCGCTTCGGATCAGCGCGCCGCGATGCGTTCAACGCGGCTTGCGCGCTTCGACAATGGGCAGTTCGTTGCAAGATCTCTGCCAACTTGTGAGCAGCGCGCTGCCGTCGAATGAACCGCAGTGTGAATGATTGACGAAGCGCGCGCGACTTGTCAAACCCGTCGACACCTTTGCACGCGACGCACGATCGCGATCAACGCGACGAACGGCCCAATCCGGTGCGCCAGAAACGCAACAGTGCGTAGCCGCCGATCATTCCGCCGAGATGCGCGAAGTGCGCAACGCCTTCCTGCGAACCGGTTACGCCGAGAAACAGCTCGAGCACGGCGTACAGCACGACGAACACGCGCGCCGGCAGCGGAATCGGAGGAATCAGCAGCATGATGCGGTTGTTCGGAAAATACATGCCGTACGCGAGCAGCAGCCCGAACACGCCGCCGGACGCGCCGATCGTCGGATAGACGCTGGTTGCGAACATCGCGACGATGAGCTGCGTGATCGCCGCAGATACCACCGACGTGAAGTAGAACGCGAGATAACGTCGCGTGCCGAATACGCGCTCGATCGCACCCCCGAACATGTACAGCGCGAACATGTTGAAAGCGAGGTGCAGCAGGCTCCCGTGCAGGAACGCATACGTGACGAGCTGCCACGGGGCGAACGACGCACCGATGTTGTAGCTGCCGGTGGCGAGCGGCCACAGCGCGAACGGAACCACGATGCCGGGCGCGATCGATTGCAGCAGGAACACCGCGACGTTGGCGACGATCAGGGCGGTGGTGACGGGCGGCATGGTCTTTGCGCAGGTGCGCACGGCGCGCACTCCGCGATACATGGGGATGTGCAACGTGCCGGTCAAGTGGGGCCTGGGGTCGGTCGTACGCGTGACCGCCACGCGGCGCAGCCCCCGAACCCCGGCTGACGCAGCGCGGGGCACGATCACGCTAGAATTTCGTGCCCTCGCCCGCCTGCCGCACATGCAAGCGCCCGCCGCCCCGACTCGCGTCATACGCCACCCGGTCGCGCTGATCGACGACTTTCTGCCTGACGTCACGTGGCGCGCGCTCCTCGATCGCGTGCTGGCAAGCGAAGCGCAGTTCGAACCTTCGGCGACGCACGACGCGCGCACCGATTACCGCCAGTCGCTGGTCCTCAATCCGCCACCGGACCTGGTGCAGCCGGTCGTCGACCGCGTCCGTCGCTTGACGCCGGAAGTCCTGCCGTCGCTTCGCGTAAGCCCGATCGAGATCGGCGTCGTCGAAGCGCAGGTCACGGCGAGCGTCGACGGCAGCTTTTTCGGTGTCCATACCGACGCCGACCGGGTCAAGGTTCCGAAGCGTTACCTGACGTATGTCTACTACTTCAACCGCATGCCGAAGGGCTTCACTGGCGGCGAACTGCGCATCTACGACGACGTGCTGCGCAACCACAAGCTCGGGCGCGCGGACACGTTCAACAGCATCGAACCGCGCCACAACCGTATCGTGCTGTTCTGGGCGCGCACGATGCATGAAGTGATGCCCGTGCACGTGCCGTCGCGCGCGTTTGCGGATGCGCGCTTCACTGTCAATGGCTGGGTGAACTCGGTCTAGAACGTCTCTGCCGAGGGGTGCTGCGGCTGGGTTACTGGCCGTATTCGCGCGCCGGACGTTCCGCGCATTGTGGAATCTGCGGCGCTCCGGCGGCTTCGCAAAAGCGCGTTCGCGCATTGTGCTCGCAGGCGACGCGCGCGAACAGCGTTTCGTGCGAACAGGTTTCGAGCGCGTCGGCGAGGCCGAGGACGCGATCGTACGACGCCGGTTCCGCGCGTGCAGGGGCGGCAGCGATGATCGGCGGCTGTGACCCTGCCGAAACCGGGGAAGCGTTGGTCGTCGCAGCCGCCGTCACCATCGTCGGCGTGCGCGCGACGGGTACGACGGCGTTGCGTGGGGTCGCCGTGACGCGCACGACCTGTTCGGCCAGCAGCGACTGCGTCGCGGCGGCGCGTGGCGCATGTTCGGCCGGGAACGGCGGCGTCACGGCGCGGCGATCGCGTGGCCGCACGTTCGTCAGGTCCCGGTCGATCATCACCGAAGCGCCGGGCGCCGACGCATGGGAGAGGTCCACGACATAGAACGCGATCGCCGCGGCGATGCCGACGGCGAACGCGCCCACGACGACGGTCGGGCGCGAGCGAAGCTGCGCGGACCAGCCGCCTGGCGGCTCGTTCGCAAGCCGCGCAACGTCGACGAGCGGCATCGCCGGCGACAGCGTGTCGACCGACGCGGCAACCGCGCGCGCGCGATCGAGTTCACGCTCGCATTCGCGGCAAAGCCTGCCCGGACGGGGCAGTCGCTGGCTGCACATCCGGCAGTTCGTCACCGGATGCTCCCGTCGCGTGGACCACGGCCGGCGGTGACGCGCGTAAGATTCATAATCAAATCAGGCACCATGCAAGGGTCTGCCCATCGTCCGTAGCAATTCACGGGCCCACGGGGAGCGAACGGTCGACGGCCGACCGGCGACTGGCCCGTGCCTTGCTGTTCCCGGAAGCCGCTCGCGGACGACACCGCAAGCGCCGTTGCCTCGCTCGCCGAAATGCGGCAGCGAACGCACGGAAACCGCTTTCTCTGGCGCGAGCCACGACCAGGCCCTAATGACATCGACGCCCGTCCCACCGCAGTCGACCGGCTGGCGCCTCGCCCGCCTGACGTGGCCTTTCGTCGCGATCGTCGTCGTGCTGCTCGTGCTGGGTACGGCGAGCCTGCAGGTGATTCGCGGCGTCCGCGCGTACATCGGCGCCGAAAGTGTATGGTCGAACGCGCAAAAGGCGGCCGTCGATGCGCTCGAGCAGTACGCGCAGACGCGCAACGAGGACCACTTCGATCGCTACCTTGACGAGATGAACGTGCTCGCCGGCGCCCGCAGCGCGCGCATCGAACTGGAGAAGCCGTTTCCGGACTACGCCGTCGCGCGGCGTGGCCTGCTGCAGGCGCGCAATCACCCCGCGGATGTCGGCGGCATGATCGACCTGTTTCGCCGCTTCCGCCCGGTCGGGTTCATGGCCGAGGGCGTGCGCCTGTGGAGCGAGGGCGACGCGCGCGTGGCGCGCATCAACGACATCGCCGACGAGATCCGCGCCGCGATTCGCGGCGGTCGCGGCCACGCGAGCGACCTCGCGCCGCTGCTCGTCGAGATGCGCGCGCTCGACCGGGAGCTGACATCGCTCGAGCGCGCGTTCTCGGCGACGTTCGCCGGCGCGGCGCGACAGGTCGAAATGGTGCTGACGATCGGCACGCTGCTGATCGCGATCGCGCTGGTCGGCATGGCCGTTCTGCGCACGCAGCGACTCGTGCAGCAGGAAGACGCGTTTCTCGCCGCGCTCCGCGCAAGCCAGCAGCGCTTCGACTACGCAATCAGCGGAACGAACGACGGCATCTTCGACTGGAGCCTCGAAAGCCGCGAGCTCTACCTGTCGCCGCGCTTCGAAGCGTTGCTGGGCTACGCGCCAGGAACGCTGCGCGAAACGGCGGGCAGCTTCATCCGCCGCGTGCACCCGGCGGAGCGACGCTCGGCGCTGCGCCGGTTCAAGGCGCATCTTGCGAGTGGCGCGCCGTTCGATATCGAGTTCCGGTTGCGGATGCGCGACGGCCACCATCGTTGGTTCCGCACGCGCGGACGCTCGATCCTAAGCGAGCGCGGCAAGCCCCAACGGATGGCCGGATCGCTCGCCGACATCTCCGATCGCAAGGAAGCGGAAGCGCAGACGCTGCAGGCGAAAGAGCGCGCGCAGGTGACGCTCGCGTCGATCGCCGACGCGGTGATCACGATCGACACGTCCGGTCTCGTCGAGTACATGAATCCCGTCGCCGAACGGCTGACTGGATGGCGCGATGACGAGGCGCGCGGACTTCCGCTCGCCGACGTGTTCAGCGTGCAGGACGAAGCGACCGGCGCCGTGGTGGCCGATCCCGTAGCGCGCGCGGTTGCGGACGGCACGACGATACCGTCCGACGGCAACGTCGTGCTGCGACGCCGCCACGATGCGCCAATCGCAATCGATTTTGCCGCCGCGCCCATTCGCGAGCGTGGGCGCGACATCGCCGGTGTCGTGCTGGTGTTTCGTGACATGAGCCGCGAGCGCCAGTACGCAACGCGGCTAGCGCATCTTGCGAGTCACGATGCGCTGACCGGATTGCTGAATCGCCGCGAATTCGAGCGGCGCGTGAGCACCGTGCTCGCGGACGACCACTACCAAGGCGGCAACCACGCCGTGCTGTACCTCGATCTCGACGAGTTCAAGGTCGTCAACGACACGTGCGGTCACGCAGCAGGCGATGAACTGCTGCGGCAGGTGAGCGCGCTGCTGCGGCCGCGGCTACGCGAAGGCGACACGCTCGCGCGGCTCGGCGGGGACGAGTTCGGCGTGCTGCTCGAGCACTGCGCGCCCGGACCCGCGCTCGCCATCGCCGACGCGCTGCGCAAGACGATCGGCGATTTCCATTTCCAGTGGAACCAGCGTTCGTTCAAGATCGGCGCAAGCGTGGGCGTCGTGAATCTGGCGCGAGGTCCCGACACGCTGATGGGGATCCTGTCGGCGGCCGATGCCGCGTGTTACATGGCGAAGGACAAGGGACGCAACCGCGTCCAGGTCTACAGCCCCGAGAGCGACGAGGTCACGCTGCGCAGGGGCGAGATGGAGTGGGTCAACCGCATCCACCGCGCGCTGGCCGAGAACCGGTTCTGCCTCTACGCACAGCCGGTGCGCGCGACGGCCGGCGGTGATGCGACGCCCGCGTACACGGAGTTGCTGTTGCGGTTGCGCGACGACGACGGAGGGTTGGTTCCGCCGACCGCGTTCATCCCGGCGGCCGAGCGTTATCACCTGATGCCGGCGATCGATCGCTGGGTGATCTCGACGGCCTTCGCGGAGCTTGCCCGCCAGCTCGAAGCGGGCGACGAGTCGCAGACGGGCGTGTGCGCGATCAACGTGTCGGGTGCCTCGCTCGGCGACGACGAATTCCTCGATTTCGTGCAGGCGCAGTTCATCACCCACCGTGTGCCGCATGCACTGGTTTGTTTCGAGATCACGGAGACCACCGCCGTCGCGTCGTTGACGAAGGCGACGCAGTTCATGACGGCGCTGCGCGGCCTCGGCTGCCGCTTCGCGCTCGACGATTTCGGCGTGGGCGTCTCGTCGTTCACCTACCTGAAGCATCTGCCGGTCGATTACGTGAAGATCGACGGCAGCTTCATCAAGGACATGCTCGACGACCCGGTCAACCGAGCGATGGTCGAAGCGATCCACCGGATCGGGCACATCATGGGCAAGAAGACGATCGCAGAATCGGTCGAGCGCCGCGAAATGCTGAAAGCGCTCCGCGCGATCGGCGTCGACTACGCGCAGGGCTTCGGCATTGCGGCGCCGGCGCCATTCGGCCCGTTGCGCCTGTTGCGTCGCACGAGCCGGCACGCCGCCGACGCCGCCTGACCCCCGGATCCCGGTCCGACCGCGAAATTAGCGTTGCGTCAGTCGAAGGTCACGACCGAGCGAATCGACTCGCCGCGGTGCATCAGCTCGAACGCGTCGTTGATGCGCGCAAGCGGCATCACGTGCGTGATCAGGTTGTCGATGTCGATCCGTCCGTCCATGTACCAGTCGACGATCTTCGGCACGTCGGTGCGGCCGCGCGCACCGCCGAACGCCGTGCCCTTCCACACGCGGCCGGTGACGAGCTGGAACGGGCGTGTGCGGATTTCCTGCCCGGCGCCGGCGACGCCGATGATCACCGCGACGCCCCAGCCTCGATGGCAGCACTCGAGCGCGTGCCGCATGACGTCGACGTTGCCGATGCATTCGAAGCTGTAATCGGCACCGCCGCCCGTCAGGTCGACGAGATGCGGCACCAGGTCGCCGACATCGCGCGGATTGACAAAGTCGGTCATGCCGAAACGACGCGCGAGCGCTTCCCGTGCGGGGTTCACGTCGACGCCGATGATGCGGTTCGCGCCGACCATCCGCGCGCCCTGCACGACGTTGAGGCCGATGCCGCCCAGGCCGAACACGACGACGTTGGCGCCCGGCTCGACCTTTGCCGTGTTGATGACCGCGCCGATGCCGGTCGTGACGCCGCAACCGATGTAGCAGACCTTGTCGAACGGCGCGTCTTCACGAATGCGTGCGACGGCGATCTCCGGCAGAACGGTGAAATTCGCGAAGGTCGAGCATCCCATGTAGTGATGCAGCATCCGACCGTCGAGCGAAAAGCGGCTCGTGCCGTCGGGCATGACGCCGCGACCCTGCGTCGCGCGGATCGCCGTGCACAGGTTCGTCTTGCGTGACAGGCACGCCTTGCACTGCCGGCATTCGGGCGTGTACAGCGGGATGACGTGATCGCCCGCGCGAACGCTCGTGACGCCCGCGCCGACGTCGACGACGACGCCGGCCCCCTCGTGCCCGAGGATTGCCGGAAAGAGCCCTTCCGGATCGGCGCCCGAGCGGGTGAACTCGTCGGTATGGCAGACGCCGGTCGCTTTGACCTCGACCAGCACCTCGCCTTCGCGCGGGCCGTCGAGATCAACGGTTTCGACGCGCAGCGGCGCGCCCGCTTCGAGTGCGACGGCGGCCCGGACCTTCATTGCGCTCTCCTGCGTCCGGCAGCGGATTTTTCCGCCGCGCGCGGCGTCCATTGAAAAGGGGTCCAACGGCACGATATACAGTACTTATGACGCATATTCAAACAATCAATTTGAATTATCCAGACCGTTCCCCGATCATCGCTTCATGAACAACCCGATACCAGGAGTCAGGACCATGGCCCATCATTTCGATTCGCGCGAGGGCAAGCGCGTTCCCGATGTCGCGTTCCGCGTCCGCCGCAACGGCGACTGGGCAACGATCACGACGAAAGACATTTTCGCAGGCCGCAACGTCGTCGTCTTTTCGCTACCCGGCGCCTTCACACCCACCTGCTCGTCCACGCACCTGCCGCGTTACAACGAGCTCGCGCCCGTGTTCAAGGCGCAGGGCATCGACGCGATCGTCTGCATCTCGGTCAACGACCCATTCGTCATGGAAGAATGGGGCAAGGACCAGGAAGCGGCGAACGTCATGCTGTTGCCCGACGGCAACGGCGAATTCACCGAAAGGATGGGAATGCTCGTCGACAAGACGGACCTCAATTTCGGCAAGCGTTCGTGGCGCTATTCGATGCTCGTCCGGGACGGGACGATCGAAAAGATGTTCATCGAGCCGGACCAGCCGGGCGACCCGTTCGAGGTGTCGGACGCGGATACGATGCTGCGGTATATGAATCCGAAGGCGCGCATGCCCGACCAGGTCGCGATCCTGACGCGCGAAGGCTGCTCGTTCTGCGCCAAGGCGAAGCAACGCCTGGCCGACGCCGGAATCGACTACGCCGAAGTGCCGCTGCCGCACACCATTCGCACCAAGGCGGTCGGCGCGATTGCCGGTGCGACCACCGTGCCGCAGGTGTTCGTCAACGGGCGGCTGATCGGCGGCTCCGCCGAACTCGAGGCGTATCTGCGCAAAGCCGCGTAAGCTTCGAGCGCGTCCGGCCGCGCACCTGCATTGGCGGGGCCGGATGCGCAAAGCCGCGCAAGCTTCGAGCGCGTCCGGCCGCGCACGTGTTTGGCGTCGGCCGGCATGAGTCAAACGGGAACACACGATGCGAACGGTGAAGACCGATGTTGCAGTGATCGGCGCGGGCACGGCCGGCCTCGCCGCCTATCGCGCCGCGAAAGCGGCCGGGCGATCGGCGCTGCTGATCGAGAGCGGCGTGCATGGCACGACGTGCGCGCGCGTCGGATGCATGCCGAGCAAGCTCCTGATCGCACCCGCCGAAGCCGCGCATGCGGTCGAGCGTTTCGCGGCGTTCGGCCTCAGCGGCACCGTTGCCGTCGAAGGCAAGGCGGTCATGGCACGGGTGCGGCGGGAGCGCGACCGGTTCGTGGGTTTCGTCACGCACGGCGTCGACACGATGCCCGCTGCTGACAAGCTCGCCGGCTTCGCACGTTTCACGAGTGACACGACGTTGACGGTTGGCGACACGGCCGTCGAAGCGGGGGCGATCGTGATTGCGACGGGCTCGTCGCCCGCCTACCCGTCCGCGTGGAACGAACTCGGCGATCGCCTCGTCACCAACGAATCGATCTTCGAGTGGACCGACCTCCCGGAAAGCGTCGTCGTGTTCGGACCCGGCGTCATCGGACTCGAACTCGGGCAGGCGCTGCATCGCCTTGGCGTGCGCGTGAAGGTTTTCGGTCGTGGCGGCGGCGTCGGGCCGTTGTCGGATCCGGACGTGATCGCCGAAGCGCGCCGCGTATTTGGAGCCGAGTTCTACCTCGATACGGATGCGCACGCGACGGTCCCGCGTCCCGTCGACGACGGTGTCAGCGTGCATTACCGCGCGCCGGACGGCGAGATGAGAACCGAACGCTTCGACTACCTGCTCGCCGCGACCGGCCGCTCGCCCAACGTGGAGGGACTTGGCCTCGAATGCACGTCGCTCGTTCGCGATACGCGCGGCATACCCGTGTACGACCGCGAAACGCTGCAATGCGGGAATGCCCCGATTTTCATCGCCGGCGATGCGAACAACGACGTGCCGCTACTGCACGAAGCCGCCGACGAAGGCCGCATTGCGGGCGACAACGCGGCGCGCTTTCCCGTCGTCCATGCGGGACTTCGCCGTGCGCCGCTGTCAATCGTTTTCACCGATCCGCAGATCGCCGTGATCGGTATGCGGTCGCGTGACCTGCGCGACGTGGCGCACGTCACCGGCACCGTCTCGTTCGAAGACCAGGGACGCGCACGCGTGATGCAACGTAACCGCGGACGCCTCAACGTCTATGCGGAAATCGGTACCGGCGCTTTTCTCGGCGCCGAAATGCTAGGGCCGGACGCCGAGCACATCGGGCATCTGCTAGCGTGGGCGCGGCAACTCGATCTGACGGTTGCCGAAATGCTGAAGCTCCCGTTCTATCACCCCGTCGTCGAGGAAGGGTTGCGCACGGCGTTACGCGACGCTTACGCCAAGCTCGATGCTGCGGCGCGCGAGCGGCGCGCAGCTTGATGCACGGCGAAGCCCATCCGAGTCAACGCGCGAACCACCACCAGGCGGCGTAGACGGCGCTGACAGCAACGGCGACGAGCGCCGGTATCAGCACCTTGCGCGTGCGCAGCGGGTGCGGCCGATCGTAAATCCCGACGCTCTTGCGCGACGGTGCGTTCATGGGCGTTCCAGTGAAGTGGCGGGCGCGAGGCCCGGGATGAAACAGCCGGGCCCACCCGGACCCGGCTGCAGGGTTTCCGCGAGACTCAGTACGTCCGCGTGCCGCTTCCGCGGATCGTTCCGCGGTCGGCTGCCGCACCCGACGTGCTGCGATCGCCGATGTCGCCCGCGCCGGCGCGTGTGCCGCTCATGCCGCCCGCAACGCCGGTCGTACGGTCCGTCGTCCCGTACAGGTCTCGATCGCGGTCGAGGTCGGCGGTCGTGTACGGCGCCGCCTTGTCGTTCCAGCCCGTCCAGCCCCGTTGCTTCCACTGATCGGCGCGACGCTCGATGTCGATGGCGCCGTGATCGCGCATGATGTCTGCCGCGCGCTCGGCGCGAGAGTCATCAGCGCGAACCGTCACCAGCGCACCGCCGCGGCGAACCGATTCGGCGTAATACTCGGCGTCGGTCTTCGAAACACCGAGGTCCGTCAGGCCGCCGATCAGGCCGCCGGCGACGGCGCCAACCCCGGCGCCGCTCAGCGTTGCGACGATGGGTCCCGCGGCGATGATCGGCCCGATGCCCGGTATGGCGAGCCCCATCAGGCTCGCCGCCAATCCTGCTGCACCGCCCACGACGCCACCCGTCACGGCCCCCGTAGCCGCACCGCTTGCATCGTCGGCAACGTCACGGTCGCGCACGCGATCTCGATCGGTGAGTCCGCCGCCATCGGTCGTCAGCGTGGAGTCGGCGGCGGTACGGTTGCGCGTGTACTCCGTCGTCGTCGCACCCGTTACGCCGGTCATTCCGGTCGTTGCGCTGGTGCCGGCAAGACCCGCCGTGCTTCCTGCAGCGCCGTATTCACCACGCACGTTGCTCGCGACGACGTTCACGTCGCTGTCGCGGAATCCTTCATCCATCAGGTCGCGCGCGACGCGCTTTGCTTCGTCGAAACTATCGAACGAACCCACGATTGTTTTCATGCTCCAGCCCCCGCGTTGATTGGTTGCGAAATGTCGGACGGACCGTCAGAGCCGGACCACCCGCCGCCATCAGGGCGGCCTGCCTAAAAACGCCTCGTCGAGGTTTCAGGAACGTCCTCGCCGCAGCGATCCTTTACAGTACGATGCCCGCGCTTTGCGGGGCAGCGGCCGCCGGCCGGAACGCCTGTCGGATGAACTCGTACAGGCTCCTCCTACAGGTACGGATGCGCGCGCGCTTTACACGACGTGGCGGCCGCCGCGACAATGCAACCCCCGCTAGCCATCGATCCACATGCGCGCCATGATCCGTTCGCTTCCGTCCGCCCTGGTCGCTGCGCTGATCGTGTGCGCAGCGCCGTTTGCGCAGGCGCAGGACTATCCGGCGCGATCGATTCGCGTCATCGTGCCGTTCTCGCCGGGCGGCGCCGTCGATGGCCCGATGCGTCTGATCGCCCAGGGCCTGGGCAAGCGGCTCGGACAGGCCGTCGTCGTGGAGAACAAGCCGGGCGCAGGCGCGACGATCGGCACCGAGATCGTCGCGAAGGCCGCGCCGGACGGCTATACGCTGCTGCTCGCGTCGCAGACGAATGCGATCAGCGCGACGCTGTATTCGAAGCTCGCGTTCGACCCGATCGAGGACTTCACGCCGATTACGCTCATCGGCCGCGAACCCGGTGTCGTCGTGGTGAATCCCAAGCTGCCGGTCACGACGCTTCCGCAACTGATTGCCTACGTCAAGGAGCGGCCGGGCCAGGTCGACTACGCGTCGTCGGGCAATGGCAGCGGCCAGCATTTGTTCGCGGCCCTGCTCGCTTCGAAAACCGGGATGAAGATGAACCACGTTCCGTACAAGGGCAGCGGCCAGGCGACGACGGACCTGCTTTCCGGCGTCGTTGCATTGTCGATTCCCGGCACCGCGGGCATGGTCGGCCACATCAAGGCGGGCAAGTTGCGGGCGCTCGCCGTGACTGGCGCGCACCGTTCGCCGCAATTGCCGGACGTGCCGACGGTGATGGAATCCGGCGTGCCGAACTACGAAGCGTACGTGTGGATGGGGCTGTTCGCGCCCAAGGGGACGCCGCCGGCCATCGTCGCGCGCCTGAACCGCGACGTGCTGGACGTGCTCGCGGAGGACGAAACGAAACGCTACATGGCGACCGCGGGGATCGAGATCGTCGGCTCGAGCCCCGCCGAGTTCGGCACGTTCTTCAGAAACGAAAAGGACCTGTGGGCAAAGGTGATTCGCGACACGGGCGCGAAAATCGACTGACGCACGCATGAGCGTTGACTCGACAGCGGCGCGCGCGCACGGGGAAGTTCGAGGCGTCGAGCACTGGACGGCGAAAGGCGACGTGCGGCTGTTCCTGTGGGAGAAATACGTCGGCGCCCCCGAGGGCAAGCCGGCGATCCTGTTCGTGCACGGGTCGTCGATGGCGTCGCAGCCGACGTTCGATCTCTCGGTGCCGGGGCGCCCGGACTCGTCGGTCATGGACTGGTTCGCGCAGCGAGGCTTCGTCTGCTGGAGCGTCGACATGGAAGGCTACGGGCGCTCCGACAAGTCGCGCGACATTCCGTGCGACATCGCCAACGGCGCCGAAGACCTGTCTGCCGCGACCGACTACCTGCGCAAGGCGCGCGGCATCGAACGGGTGATGGCGTACGGAATCTCCTCGGGTGCGCTACGCGCAGCGCTCTTCGCGGAACGCAACCCCGAGCGCGTCGCGCGTCTTGCACTGGATGCTTTCGTGTGGACCGGCGAAGGCGCACCGACGCTCGAGCAGCGCCGCAGGAAGCTTCCCGAGTTTCGCG
Organism: Casimicrobiaceae bacterium; assembly: GCA_035696805.1. Taxonomy (GTDB): domain Bacteria; phylum Pseudomonadota; class Gammaproteobacteria; order Burkholderiales; family Casimicrobiaceae; genus VBCG01. Next base: position 7,622 of record DASSEA010000050.1, on the reverse strand, counting down.
CGCGCAACCGGCGGCCGATCGACCGTGCGTTCGTGCGGTCGATCTTTGCGCGCGACCATCCCGACTGCGCGGAACCGCGTGTCGTGGAAGCGTTCGCCGACGCGATTCTCGCGCTCGACGACTCGATGCCGAACGGGACGTACGTCGACATGTGTTCGCGACTGCCGGTCGTCGATCCCGCGCGCATCACGATGCCGACGCTCGTGATGCGTGGCCAGTACGACGGCATCGCCGCTTTCGATGACCTGCTGGAATTCTTCCGGCGCCTGCCCAATCCCGACAAGCAGTTTTCGGTGATGGCGGGGATCTCGCACGCAAGCTTCCAGCAAAAGAACTATCGTACCGTCTACCACATCCTGCACGCGTTCTTCACGCAGCCGGCGCCGGTGTACACGGGGGCATGACGCACGCGATGCATGCGGCGACCCGCATTGACCGCAGGAAGTGAGCGCGCGGCACGTGCAGGCCGCGCGCGAACCGCCATGGCCGAACAATCGACGCTGCTCCTGATCGCCGACATCGCCGGCTACACGCGCTTCATGAAATTCCACAACGCAAGCCTTGCGCATGCGCAGGAGATCGTGGGGCGGCTGCTCGAAACCGTCATCGACGCCGCCGGGCCGTCTCTCCGCCTCGCGAAGCTCGAAGGCGATGCGGCGTTCTTTTACATGCCGGTCCCGATCGACGGCAAAATCGATCCGACGCTGATCGCCGGTCACGCGGCGGCGATCTACCGCGCGTTCCATGCACGCGCTGCCGATCTGCGCGTCAACACGCTGTGCCCCTGCGATGGCTGCCAGCAAGCCGGCAATCTGAAGATCAAGCTCGTCGGGCACGTCGGAGGCGTCGCGATGCAAAAGGTCAAGCGACTGACCGAGCTCGCAGGCGTGGACGTGATCGTCGTGCACCGCATGCTGAAGAACAACGTGCCCGTGCCTGAGTACCTGCTGATGACGAAACCGGTGCACGCGATGCTCGCGAGCCCGCTGCGCGAGCGCGCGGCACCGCTCGAGCTCGATCTCGACGACTTCGGGGCAACGCCCGCCTTCTACCTCGACCTCGCCGAATGCATGGAAGCGCTGCCGCCACCCCGCAAGCTCTCGCCGATCAGGCGCCTTGCACGCCACGTGAGCCTCGGCTTGCGCACGCTGCCCTACGAACTGGGACTGCGCAAGTCCTGCATCGGCTTTCGCAACGTGCCCGACGCATAGCCGAGCGCAATCGGATGCGCGGCGGTCTCGCGCGGCAAAGGTACAGGTACACTCCCGGCCCACGCAGGCCACTTCGGTGGGGGAATGGGTTGACTGACCGGTTGCGAGGCAGCGCGCGGAGCGCGCGCGCAGGCATGGTGCGGGAGGCGCGATGCCGGCGCTGATCGACGTTCGCGACCTGTCGATCGAGTTCGAGAATCGCGGCATGCGAATCCCCGCGCTCGACCGCGTGTCGTTTCGCATCGAGCCGGGCACGACGCTCGCGCTGGTCGGGGAATCGGGATCCGGCAAATCGGTCACCGCGCAGGCGATCATGCGCATCCTGCCGCGCACGGCGTCGATCACGTCGGGTGAGATCCTGTTCACCGCGCCCGGGGGCGGCAAACCCCCCGTCGACCTCGTGCGCCTCGCTCCCGACGGGCGCAAGATCCGCCGGATTCGCGGCCGGCACATCTCGATGATCTTCCAGGAGCCGATGGTGTCGCTGTCTCCGCTGCACACGATCGGCGACCAGGTCAGCGAAGCGCTGTTCCTGCATCACCGCGTTGCGCACAAGGAAGGGATGGCGCGTACGGAGGACATGCTGCGCCGCGTGGGATTCCCCGACCCGCACCGGGCGCTGAAGACGTATCCGTTCCAGCTCTCCGGGGGCCTGCGCCAGCGCGCGATGATCGCGATGGCGCTCGTGTGCCGGCCGTCGCTGCTCATCGCCGACGAGCCGACGACGGCGCTCGACGTGACGATCCAGGCGCAGATCCTCGCGCTCCTCAAGGAACTGCAGTCGGAACTGCAGATGGCCGTGCTCATCATCACGCACGACCTCGGCGTCGTGGCAAACGTCGCCGAGCACGTCGTGGTGCTGTACGCGGGGCGCGTGATGGAACAGGGGCCGGTCGAAGCGCTCTACGAGCGTCCGCAGCATCCGTACCTGCGCGCACTCCTGCGCGCCGTCCCGCACTTCGACATGAAGCCGGGCGAACGCCTGGTGTCGGTACGCACCGTCGATCACCAGACGGGGCCGCTCGTCGAGGCGCAGGAGCCCTGGCCTGCCGATGCCGGCACGCAGCACCTCGTCGTTCGCAATGTCGTGAAGACGTTCACGCAACGGTCGACCGGTATCCTGGTCCGCCGTGAAGCCGTGGCGCTTCGCGCCGTCGATGACGTGAGCCTCGAAATCGCGCGCGGCCAATGCTTCGGCCTCGTGGGCGAAAGCGGTTGTGGCAAGACGACGCTGTCGAAGGTCATCATGCGGGCACTCGAGGCCGACGGCGGCGAAGTGCTCTACAACGACCGCGGCAGGACGCTCGATGTCACGCATGCGCACGGCGACGAGCTGATGCGCTTTCGACGGCGCGTCCAGTACATCTTCCAGGATCCGTTCGGTTCGCTGTCGCCGCGCATGACGGTGTTCGACATCCTGCGCGAGCCGCTCATCATTCACGACGTCGGCGACGCCGATTACCGCGCCCAGATGGCGAAGGAGCTGATGCGGCTCGTCGGACTCGACCCCCGGTTCCTGAACCGGTATCCGCACAGCTTTTCCGGCGGGCAGCGGCAACGGATCGGCATCGCGCGCGCGCTTGCGTTGAAGCCCGACCTCATCCTGTGCGACGAACCCGTGTCGGCGCTCGACGTTTCGATCCAGGCGCAGGTGCTGAACCTGCTGAAGGACCTGCAGGCGGAGCTCGGTCTCACGTACCTGTTCATTTCGCATAACCTCGCGGTCGTCGATTACATCGCCGACGACATCGCGGTGATGTGCCGCGGACGCATCGTCGAGATCGCGCCGCGCGAAGTGCTGTTCCACGAGCCGATGCATCCGTACACGCTCGGTCTTCTGGCCGCAGTCCCCTACCCCGATCTGCATCGCAAGCTCGATCTCGGCGCCGTGCTCGATGGCGCGGCACGGCGTCCCGAGGAATGGCGCGCGCCGTTCGCGTGGACCGACGGCGACGCGGGCGAGCTCGTCGACGTGGGCAACGGGCACCGCGTGCGCATGCAGCGCGCGACCGTACCCGACAAGGTCCTGGCGTGAACTCGCGCGCTCACGCCCGCGCAATGCATTCGATCGCTGCCGTCGCGCGGCTGGCGGCGATCGCGCTGCTCGCGATGGCCGGCCTCACCGCGGCCGTCGCACGCGCCGAAGAACCGCCGAGCCTTGCCGCGGATGTCGCCGCGGGCAAGCTGCCACCGCTCGCCGAGCGTCTACCGCGCGTACCGCTCGTATACCAGCCGCCGCCGCGCGACTGGTCGCTTGGCCGCTACGGGGGCGAAGTGCGGACGCTGATGGCGAAGGACCGCGACATCCGCATGATGGTCGTCTACGGCTATTCGCGACTCGTCGGTTACGACGAACAGTTGCGCCTGGTTCCGGACATCCTGCAAAGCGTCGACAGCGCCGACAGTCGCGCCTTCACGCTGCACCTGCGACCGGGCCACCGATGGTCCGACGGAACGCCGTTCACGACCGAGGATTTTCGCTACTACTGGGAAGACGTTGCGAACAACAAGGAGCTGTCGCCGTTCGGCCTGCCGCAGGCGTTGCTCGTCGACGGACGGGGTCCGAAATTCGAGCTGATCGACGCGACGACGGTGCGCTTCACGTGGCAGGATCCCAATCCGATGTTCCTGCCGGCGCTCGCCGGACCGAGTCCGCTCTACATCTATCGCCCCGCGCAATACCTGAGACAGTTTCACGCGAAGTACGCCGGCCTCGAACAGGCCAACGCGCTGGCGACGGCGGCCGGCTCGCGGAGCTGGGCGGGTCTGCATCAGAAGAAGGACGAGCAGTTCCGCTTCGACAACCCGGAGTTGCCGACGCTCGAGCCGTGGGTCAACACGACGCCGCTGCCCTCGACGCGCTTCGTGCTGGTGCGTAACCCCTACTTTCATCGCGTCGACAGCGCAGGCCGCCAGCTTCCGTACATCGATCGGATCATCGTCGGAATCACCGACGACAAGCTGATCCCGGCCAAGACCGGCGCGGGTGACGTCGATCTCCAGGTGCGCTACCTGCGCTTCGACAACTACACGTTCCTGAAGCAGGGCGAGAAGCGCAACGGCTACAAGGTGCGGCTATGGGAGAAGGCGCTCGGGTCGCAGATCGCGCTCTATCCGAACCTGAACGCCGAGGACTCCGAATGGCGCAAGCTGATGCGCGACGTGCGCTTTCGACGCGCGCTGTCCCTCGGCATCAACCGGCACGAGGTGAACGAGGTCGTCTATTTCGGCCTCGGCAAGGAATCGAGCAACACGGTGTTGCAGCGCAGTCCGCTGTTCCGGCCGGAACTGCGCGCCGCGTGGACGACGTTCGACCTCAAGGCCGCGAACGGGCTGCTCGACGCGATAGGATTGACCGCACGCGATGCGAACGGCCTGCGCCTGCTGCCCGATGGGCGGCCGATGGAACTCGTCATCGACACGTCCGGCGAAAGCACCGAGGAAACCGACGTTCTCGAGCTGATCCGCGACAGCTGGCGCAAGCTCGGCATCGCGATGTTCTCGCGTCCGTCGCAGCGCGAAGTGTTTCGCAAGCGCGTGTTCTCGGGCAAGTCGGTGATGTCCGTGTGGTCGGGCATGAGCAACGGCATCCCGACCGCCGACATGAGCCCGAACGAGCTGGCGCCGACGGCGCAGGAACAGCTGCAGTGGCCGATGTGGGGGCAGTACTACGAGCAGAACCGAAAGGGGGGCGAGGCGCCGTCGACGCCCGACGCGCAGCAGCTCGTCAAGCTGTTCGAGACCTGGCGCAATTCCGATTCGACGGCCGAGCGCGAGAAGATCTGGCAGCAGATGCTCGCGATCAACGCCGACCAGGTCTACACGATCGGCATCGTCACGCGGGCCCTGCAGCCGGTGGTCGTGCGCAACAACCTGCGCAACGTGCCGCCCGACGGCATCTACAGCTGGGACCCGGGCGCGTACTTCGGCATGTATCACCCGGATGCGTTCTGGATCGATACGGGGGACAAGCGCTGATGGGCCGTTTCGCACCGACCAAAGACCGAGCCTGCTGAATGCTGCAGTACGTCGTCAAGCGCGTGCTCCTGATGATCCCGACGCTGCTCGCGATCAGCGTCATCGTCTTCACGATCATCCAGCTGCCGCCCGGCAACTATCTCGAGAGCTACATCGCCGAACTCCAGGCGCAGGGCGAATCGGTCGACCCGCAGAAGATCGCGTTCCTGCGCGAGTACTACGGCCTCGACAAGCCGCTGCCGGAGCAGTACCTGCACTGGGCGGTCGGCATGCTGCGCGGCGATTTCGGCTACTCGTTCGAGTTCAACATGCCGGTGACGAAGGTCGTCGGCGACCGGATGTTCCTGACGATCATCGTGTCGTTCGTGACGATCCTGTTCACGTGGGCGGTCGCCTTTCCCATCGGCATCTACTCGGCGACGCACCAATACAGCTGGGGCGACTACGGTCTCTCGCTGCTCGGCTTCCTCGGCATCGCGATCCCGAATTTCATGCTGGCGCTCGTGATGATGTACGTCGGGAACGTCGTCTTCGGCACGAGCATCGGCGGCCTGATGTCGCAGGAATACATCGGCAAGCCGTGGAGCTGGGACAAGATCAAGTCGGTGCTCGAGCACAGCTGGATCCCGGTCGTCGTCATCGGGACGAGCGGCACCGCCGGCATGATCCGGCGCCTCCGCGCGAACCTGCTCGACGAGCTGCAGAAGCAGTACGTCGTGACCGCGCGTGCCAAGGGCCTGCCGCCGCGCAAGGTGCTGCGCAAGTACCCGCTGCGGATGGCGCTGAACTTCTTCATCTCGGACATCGGCAGCCTGCTTCCGCACATCATTTCCGGCGCGGAGATCACCGCGGTGGTGCTGTCGCTGCCGACGACCGGGCCGATGCTGCTTGCAGCGCTGAAGAGCCAGGACATGTACCTCGCCGGATCGTTCCTGATGTTCCTCGCGTTCCTGATCGTCGTCGGCGTGCTGATTTCGGACCTCGCGCTGGTAGCGCTCGATCCGCGCATCCGACTGCAGGGTGGCGTCGCCCGATGACCCATGAACCGATGACGCGCGGCGCACGGGGACGTGGATGAGCACGATCGAGCTGCCGCCGCCGACGCGGACGACCGATCACTTCGTGTCGAAGGAGCCGTTCGACCCCGGCGAGGCCGTGCGTCTGTCGCCCGAGCAGGAGCGGCTGTATCTGGCGTCGCAATGGAAGTTGATGTGGTGGAAGTTCAAGCTGCATCGTATTGCGGTCTTCTCGGGAATCATCCTGCTCGCGATGTATGCGTCGACGCTCGTCACCGAGTTCCTCGCGCCGTACAACCTGCACACGCGACACACCGATTTCATCTACGCGTCGCCGCAGTCGGTGCACCTGTTCCACCAGGGGGCGTTCGTCGGGCCTTTCGTTTACGATCGGCACAAGACGCTCGACATGGAAACGCTGCGTCGGGAATATCCCGAGGACGCGACGACACCGCATCGCCTGCGTTTCTTCTGCCTGGGAGACCCCTACCGGTTCTGGGGTCTTCTCGACATGTCGTTCCACCTCGTCTGCCCCCCCGAGGGCGCGACGCTGTTCCTGCTCGGCACCGACCGCCTCGGCCGCGACGTGCTGTCGCGCATTCTCTACGGCGCGCGCATCTCGCTCACGATCGGCTTGCTCGGCATCGCGATCAGTTTCGCGCTCGGACTCGTCATCGGCGGGGTCGCCGGCTATTACGGCGGCTGGGTCGACATGACGGTACAGCGGATGATCGAGATCATTCGCTCGTTTCCCGAGTTGCCGTTGTGGATGGCGCTCTCCGCGGTACTCCCGGTGACGTGGAGCCCGATCCTCATCTACTTCGGCATCACCGGCATCCTGGCGCTTCTCGACTGGACCGGACTCGCGCGCGCCGTACGCTCGAAGCTGCTCGCACTGCGCGAGGAGGATTACACGACGGCCGCGCGGCTGATGGGCGCGAAGCCGAGCCGCATCATCGGCCGCCACCTGCTCCCCGGCTTCATGAGCCACCTGATCGCCTCGGCCACGCTGTCGATACCCGGGATGATCCTCGGCGAAACGGCACTCTCGTTCCTCGGTATCGGCCTGCGACCGCCGATCACGAGCTGGGGCGTGCTACTGAACGAGGCGCAGAACATCAACGTCGTCGCGCTCTATCCGTGGCTCATGCTGCCCGTCGTGCCGGTGATCATCGTGATCCTCGCCTTCAACTTCTTCGGCGACGGGCTGCGCGACGCGGCAGACCCGTATCGCTAGCGCGGTCCTGCGGTTGACGGGAGGATGGTCCAAGTGGCGTGGGCCGCTACCCAGCCAGCTTCGGCGTCGCAAATCGCGTCGTCGAGCGGGTACCCGGCGCGGCGGCTCGGCGTCTGCGCGCGCGAACGACTGGCCGCGCCACCCGCTTATCGACGACTGCGCCGCAGGCGCTGTCCGGGT
>DASSEA010000049.1:0-2030 GCA_035696805.1 Casimicrobiaceae bacterium | reverse complement strand
CCGCGCGAACCGGCGATCACCGAATTGCCGGCTGCGCGCTCGATCGTTCGTCTTGCGCCCGACGCCAACTGGTTGCAGACCGCCGCGTTGATCGATGCGCTCGATGTCGTGGTCACGGTCGACACGAGCGTGGCCCACGTCGCGGGTGCACTCGGCAAACCCGTGTTCGTGATGCTGCCGTACGCACCGGACTGGCGCTGGGGGTTGGCCGATCGCACCCCCTGGTACGCGAGCGCGCGACTTTTTCGCCAGCCCGCGATCGCCGACTGGACGTCGGTCATCCGGCAGATCGCGCACGCACTGCAAGGACTCGATCAGGCGCTTTGAAGCAGCAGTTCGCCAAACGCCCGCGCGGGCTCCTGTCGATCGAACACCGCACCGAGACCATCGCGAATCGTCCGCGCAACGCGTTCGCGCCACGCCGGGTCGTCGGTTAGTCGCGAGGCAATCGCTACGTAATCGTTCGCGTCCTTGGCGATCAAGCCTTCGGCGCCAACCTGTCGCAGCATCGCGGCACTCTGCCGGCCGCGCATGAAAGCTCCAGGCAGCGTGACGACGGGCAACCCGCAGGCGAGCGCATCGAGCGTCGTGTTGCCGCCCGACCAGTGCAGCGTATCGAGCATCGCATCGCACGCGAAATTCACGCGCAGGTAATCATCGTGCGGTAGCGCCGGCAGCACGATCATCCGGTCATTCACCGACAAGTCACGTCGCTCGAAGGCTGCCGTCAGCCGCCGGATGAACCGATGCGTGACGTTCGGATGCCGGCCATCGAACATGACGAACACGGCGTCGCGATTCGCGGCGAGCACGCGCGCGAACAAATCGTCGTTGTCGGGATGCACCTTGAACAGCGACTGCGGGCATAGCAGCAGCGTGCGATTCGTCGGGAGGCCGAAATGCACGCGCGCAACGGGCACGGGAAGCGCGGGACGGCGGTAGTTCGTGCCGATGCCGGGCAGGCGCAGCAGTCGTTCGGTGTAGTGCGCATCGGCCTGTGACGGCTCCATGTCGCCGCACGTGACGAACGCATCGATCGTCGTGTGCCCGCTCGTGACGGGATGTCCCCAGCCGGCAATCTGTCGCGGTGCGAGCCGCAAGGCAGCGAGCGCGAACGACGTGTGATCCATGCCGAGCTCGGGATACACGAGGACGTCGAGCGCGTCGTCGCGAATGACGGGCGCAACCACGGACGGGCGGGCGCGGCTCCCTCCGAACTCGACGAACCGATCGGCGCGCGCCTTGATCTCCGATGCGATGTCGTCGAGCCCGGGGTACAGGTGATAGACGCGGACGTCGAAGCGATCGCGATCGAGATCGGTCAGCCAGCTCCGAAAATAGCGGCCCGCCGTGCCGACGTGGAAAAACGCCGAGGCGAATCCCACGCGCAGTCGGCGACTACTCGCCTCCCGGTCCGACAACGGCGCGCGCCAGTCGGGCGCACCGCGGTCGATCATGCGCGAGGCGAGCGCGCCGTACGACGCCTGCAAAGGGCGATCGTCGCCGCCCTGGTACGCGAGAAAGAAGTTCGTCCAGCGCAGACCGTCCAGCACCTCGTCCGGCGTCAGACGATCGACGAGGTCATCGGCGATGGCGTGCAGCGCATCGAGCGCGGCCGCGTAGTCCGTCCGGACCGCCGAGAGCTGCGACGCGGATGCATAGATCATGGGCAACGACAGCCGCGATGCGAGCGCGCCGCGCAGGTCGCGCCGGTCGAGATCGAACGATTTCCGGTACGCGTCGCGCGCGGGCGCCGGCTCGTCGCGCTCGGCGAAGAGGCGCCCGAGGTTGAACCATTCGCCGGCGCTCGTCTCGGGTGCCATGGCGATCGCCTGCTGGTAAAGCGGCAGCGCTTCGTCGAGCGCGCCGCGCTCGCGCAACAGGCCGGCGAGCATCACGATGATCGCGCGCAGCGGCGGCTTGTTCGAGCGACGCCGATACACGGACTGCAGCAACGCTTCGGCGCGCTCGATTTCGCCGGCGTCGCGCAGCATCACGGCAACGTTCGCGATCGCCAGCTCATAGTCCGG
>DASSEA010000048.1:0-2187 GCA_035696805.1 Casimicrobiaceae bacterium | reverse complement strand
AGCCGGCGCGGCGGCTCGCCGTCCCTCCCGAGCATGCGGCCGACGGCGAGGCAGATGTCGAGTCCGACGCTGTCGGCGAGTTCGATTGGTCCCATCGGCATCCCGAAAGCGACCGCGGCCTCGTCGACCGCCTCGGGCGCTATGCCCTCGTCGACGGCGCGCATCGCGGTCATCAAGTACGGTGCGAGCACGCGATTGACGAGAAAGCCCGGCGCGCTTTTGACCGGGAGCGGCAGCTTGTCGATCGCGCGCGCGAACGCGGCCCCGCGCGCGAGCGCCGCCGGATCGCTGTCGCGGCCGGCCACGATCTCGACCAGCATCATCTTCGGCACCGGATTGAAGAAGTGCAGTCCGATCAGCCGTGACGGCGCACGCAGCACGGAGGCGATGTCCTCGATCGGTATCGACGACGTGTTCGTTGCGAGGATCGCGTCGGGGCGCGCGCGTGCTTCGACGTCGGCGAACAGCGCGCGTTTCGCATCGACGTTCTCGAAAATCGCCTCGATGACAACATCGGCATGGGCAATGCCGTCGCCGCGCACGTCCGGGATGAGCCGATCCATCGCATCGCGCACGCGGCGCGGTTCCTTGAGCCGCTCGCTGAACAGCTTCGCAGCGCGCTTGATCGCCGGCGCGAGGCGCAATGCATCCTGGTCCTGGAGCGTCACGGTCAGTCCGCGCAATGCGCACCACGCCGCGATGTCACCACCCATCGTGCCGCCGCCGACGACGTGGACGCGCGTGACCGCAGCGTCCTCCTGCTTGCCGAGCGACTTCAAGCGCTCCTGCAGGTGAAACACGCGGATCAGGTTCCCGGCCGAGGGCGTCGCGAGCAGCGCATCGATCGACGCGGAATCGCCCGCCGGCGGCGCGAGCGCATCGCCGTCGTACTTCTCGAAGAGCTCGATGATGGCGTAGGGCGCCGGATAGTGTTCGCGGCGCGCACGGCGCGCAACCTGCGCGCGTGCGTTGCGCCCGATCACGCCCCGCGCGAGCGGCAACAACGTGAGCGACAGCGGAAACGGCACGCGCCGTGGCGCGGGTCGCGCGAGCAGCACGCCGCGCGCCGTATTCTCCGTGATGCGCAGCGGTACGCATTCGTCGGCGAGCCCGAGGCGCTTCGCCTTGCGTGCGTCGATCGTCTTGCCGGTAAGCAGCAGGTCGAGCGCCGCAGGCGCGCCGATCAGCCGCGGCAAGCGCCGAATGCCCCCCCAGCCCGGGACGATGCCGAGCAGCACTTCCGGCAAGCCGAGGCGCGTCGACGGCTCGTCGACGACGACGCGATAACGGCACGCGAGCGCGAGTTCGAGCCCGCCGCCAAGACAGAAGCCGCGAATGAGCGCGAGCGTCGGAAACGGCACTTGCGACAAGCGCTCGAACGTGTTCCAGCCGCGCTCGACCAGCGCACGCGCAGCGCGTGCGTCGAAAATGTCGCCGAATTCACCGACGTCGGCACCCGCAATGAACCCGTTCGACTTCCCGGAGCGGATCACGAGGCCTTTCGGCGGCTCGGCGACGAGCCGATCGAGCATGTCGTTCAACTGAGCCAGCGCTTGCTGCGAAAGTGTGTTGGTCGTCGCATCGGCGCGATCGAACGTCAGCCATGCGAGTCCCTCGGCATCGCGCGCAAGCGTCCAGTCCGGCGCCTCCGATGTGGCGACAGCGCGCACGACGTCCCGGCGCTCGACGGGCTCCACGCTGTTCGCGACCGACGTGTTCACGACGCCCGCTCCACGAGCATTGCGCCGCCCTGTCCGCCGCCGATGCAGATCGACGCGATGCCGCGCCGGCCGCCCGTGCGCTCGAGGACGTTCAACAGATGCATGACGATGCGCGCCCCGGATGCCCCCACCGGATGTCCGAGCGCGATCGCACCGCCGTCGACGTTGAGCCGCGCGTCGTCGATCGCACCGAGCGCGCCGGGCAGGTCGAGTTCGTCGCGGCAGAACGCATCGTCCTGCCATGCCGCGAGACACGCGAGCACCTGCGCCGCGAATGCCTCGTTGATCTCCCACGCGTCGACATCGGCGAGCGCAAGCTGATTGCGCGTGAGGAGCGGCGTTGCCGCATGGACGGGGCCGAGGCCCATCTGCGCGGGATCGAGCGCCGCCCAGTGCGAATCGACGATGCGCGCGCGCGGGACGAGCCCGTGCTCGCGCAGCCCCTCTTCGGTCGCGAGGAGCAGCC
>DASSEA010000047.1:0-2286 GCA_035696805.1 Casimicrobiaceae bacterium | reverse complement strand
GGCATGGCGCTGCTGTCCGGGCAGCGCGACTCGGCCTTGGAAATGGCGCGCGGGTGGGAGGCCGATTTCCCCGGCGCGTTCTACATCGAGGTGCAGCGGGTGGACCCGGTGAAGAGCGCCGCCTTCGTGCACGCCTCGGTGGAGCTCGCGTCCTCCGCGGGGCTGCCGGTGGTGGCCACGCATCCGATCCAGTTCGTGAAGCCGGCGGACTACCGCGCCCACGAGGCGCGCGTGTGCATCGCGCAGGGCTACGTGCTGGGCGACTCGCGCCGCCCGCGCGAATTCCACCCGTCGCAGTACTTCAAGACGCAGGCGGAGATGGCGGAGCTCTTCGCGGACCTGCCGGCGGCGCTGGAGAACTCGGTCGAGATCGCGCGGCGCTGCGCCTTCGAGTTCGCGCTGGGCAAGAGCAGGCTGCCGAACTTCCCCACGCCCAACGGCGAGACCATCGAGGACTACCTCAACGCGCAGGCGAAGGCGGGCCTGGAGAAGCGCCTCGACGCGCTGTATCCCGATGCCGCGAAGCGAGCGCAAGCCGCGCCGCGCTACCGCGAGCGGCTCGAGTTCGAGACCAGGACCATCGTCCAGATGGGATTCGCAGGGTACTTCCTGATCGTCGCAGATTTCATCAACTGGGCGAAGAACAACGGCGTCCCGGTCGGCCCCGGACGCGGATCGGGAGCGGGCTCGCTCGTCGCGTATTCGCTCGGCATCACCGATCTCGATCCGTTGCGATACGCGCTTCTCTTCGAGCGCTTCCTGAATCCCGAACGCGTGTCGATGCCCGACTTCGACATCGACTTCTGCCAGGATGGCCGCGACCGCGTCATCGAATACGTCAAGAACAAGTACGGCGCCGAATCGGTGTCGCAGATCGCGACGTTCGGGACGCTCGCCGCGAAAGCCGCTGTCCGCGACGTCGGTCGCGTGCTCGATCTGCCGTACTCGTTCGTCGACGGCATCGCGAAGCTGATCCCGTTTCAGCCGGGCAAGACCGTGACGCTGCGGCGCCGCAGCGGCGAGGCCGAGGCGAACGTCATTTATGCGCGCGAAGTCGAGCCGCTCCTCGACCAGCGCGAGTCGGACGAGGAGGAAGTTCGCGAGCTGCTCGCGCTCGCCTGCGAGCTCGAAGGACTGCCGCGCAACGTCGGCATGCACGCGGGCGGCGTCCTGATCGCGCCGGGGAAGCTCACGGACTTCTGCCCGCTGTACGTGCAGCCGGGCGCGCAGGCGCCGGTGTCGCAGTTCGACAAGGACGACGTCGAGGCGGTCGGCCTCGTCAAGTTCGACTTCCTCGGCCTCACGACGCTGACGATCCTGGACTGGACGCTGCGCTACGTGCGCAAGCTCGATCCGCAGGCGTCGCTAGCGCTCGAAACCCTGCCGCTCGACGATGTCGCGACGTTCGACATCTTCCGCAAGGGCAACACGACTGCGGTGTTCCAGTTCGAATCGCGTGGCATGCGCGACCTGATCAAGCAGGCGCCGCCGACGCGCTTCGAGGACATCGTCGCGCTCGTCGCGCTCTACCGGCCGGGACCGATGGAACTGATACCCGACTACACGGCGCGCAAGAGCGGACGCGAACGCGTCGAATACCTCGATCCGCGGCTCGCGCCCATCCTGGAACCCACGTATGGCGTCATGGTGTACCAGGAACAGGTGATGCAGATTGCCCAGACGATCGGCGGTTACACGCTGGGTGCCGCCGACCTGCTGCGGCGCGCGATGGGCAAGAAGAAGCCCGAGGAGATGGCGAAGCACCGCGACATCTTCGTGGCGGGAGCCGAACAGAACGGGCTCGCGCGAAACAAGGCCGTGCAGCTTTTCGACCTGATGGAGAAGTTCGCGGGCTATGGCTTCAACCGCTCGCATTCGGCCGCGTATGCGCTCGTCGCGTACCAGACGGCGTACTTCAAGGCGCATCACGCGGCGGCATTCATGGCGGCCAATCTGTCCCTCGTCATGGACGATACCGACAAGGTCAAGAGCCTTTATGACGACGCGGTTGCCCAGGGACTCGCGATGCTGCCGCCGGACATCAACGCGTCGCCGTACCGGTTCGAGCCGGTCGATGCACGATCGATTCGCTACGGTCTGGGCGGCATCAAGGGCACCGGCGAAGCGGCGATCAACGCGATCGTCGCGGCGCGTCGGGCGGACGGACCGTTCACCGACCTGTTCGACTTCTGCCGGCGCGTCGACAAGCGCATCGTCAACCGCCGTGCCGTCGACGCGCTGGTGCGCGCCGGGGCATTCGACGCGATCGACGCGCGCCGTGCATCG
>DASSEA010000046.1:0-2342 GCA_035696805.1 Casimicrobiaceae bacterium | reverse complement strand
ACGCCCGCGGACTACGCGATCGGCTATCGCACGGTGCTCCATCGTGACGGTGGCGCGATCGACGAAATTTTCACGGCGGCGTGGTTTCGTTTTCCGGTCGGCGAAGCCGCAGCTGCACGCGCTCGGATCAAGGCGCTGCTCGCCAGGCGCATCGCGACGCAGCCCCTCGCGCTTCCCAATGCGGGCAGCGTGTTCCGCAACCCGACCGGCGATCATGCAGCGCGTCTGATCGAAGCGTGCGGGCTCAAGGGATTCGGTATCGGCGGTGCGCACGTGTCCGACATGCACGCGAACTTCATCGTGAACGCGCAACGGCGGGCGCCGGCGACCGACATCGAGCAGCTGATCGCGCACGTGCGCGCCATCGTGCGGAACCGCACCGGCGTCGACCTCGAGCCCGAGGTCCGCGTGCTCGGCGAGGTTGCGCGTGAGGCGGGATCGGCATGAGCGCGACGACCGATTTCGGCAAGGTTGCCGTGCTGCTCGGTGGCCCTTCCGCCGAGCGCGAAATCTCGCTGCTCTCGGGCAACGCGGTGCTGAAGGCGCTGCGCGAACGCGGCGTCGACGCACATCCGTTCGACCCGGCCGAGCGCAACCTGTTCGAACTGGTGGAGCAGGGATTCGCGCGCGCGTTCATCGCTCTGCACGGGCGCTTCGGCGAAGACGGGACGGTGCAGGGTGCGCTCGAAGTCCTGCGCGTTCCGTACACGGGTAGCGGCGTGATGGCCTCCGCGCTCGCCATGGACAAATGGCGCACCAAGCTCGTCTGGCTCGCGAGCGGCATACCCACGCCGCGCTATCGCGTCGTCGATGCGTCGACCGACTGGATGAAGCTCGTCGCGGAGCTCGGCCTGCCGCTGATCGTCAAGCCGGCGCGCGAGGGATCGACGATCGGCATCAGCAAGGTGACGACGGTCGATCACGACGAGATGTGGCTTGCGTACGAGGTTGCAGCACGCCACGACGCGCTCGTGCTGGTCGAGGAGTTCGTCCAGGGCGTCGAGCTGACCGCCTCGATCGTCAACGGCCGTGCGCTGCCGCTGATCCGTATCGCAGCGCCGCAAGGCAATTACGATTACCACAACAAATACTTCTCCGACGAGACGAAGTATTTCTGTCCAAGCGGCCTTCCGGATGCGCAGGAAGCCGACATCCGCGCACAGGCGCTGGCGGCTTTCAACGTCGTCGGATGTACCGGCTGGGGCCGGCTCGACCTGATCCTGCGCGACGACGGCACGTTTTCGTTCCTCGAGGTCAACACGTCGCCGGGAATGACCGGTCACAGCCTCGTGCCGATGGCGGCGAAGCAGGCGGGGACGTCATTCGCCGATCTTTGCGTCGAAATCCTGCGGGGCGCGCATGTGGGATGACGCGCGGCAGTTGAACGCGATCGCCATCACGCTGACGATCATCGCGGCGGCATTTCTCACGTGGGCGATCGTCGGCTGGACGACGCACCTTCCGGCGTTCGCGTACCGCGACGTCGTCGTGACGACGCCGCTCGCACGCACCAGCGGCCCGCATCTCGAAGCCGTCATTCGCAGCGAACTGCGCGGCACGTTCTTCACGATGGATCTCGACGCGGCGCGTGCATCGCTCGGTCGCGTGCCGTGGGTGCGCAGCGTCGCGCTGCGCCGGCAGTGGCCGCGCCGGCTCGAAATCGAGGTCGACGAGCACGAACCGCTCGCGCGCTGGAACGAGCGCGCGCTCGTGAACACGCGCGGCGAGGTGTTCGTCGCGACCTACGCGGGCGAGCTGCCCGAGTTCACCGGCCCTGATGGCCAGGCGGCCGTGATGACGGAGCGCTATCGCGAGTGGGGAGCGCTGCTCGCGCCGCTCGCCTTGCGTGTGCAGGGCCTCAATCTTTCCGCACGCGGCGGATGGGCGCTGCGCGCTGCAGACGACGGCGGTCCGCTGACGCTCGAGATCGGTCGCGACGACCTGGCCGGCCGGCTTGCACGCTTCATCGGCGTGTACGCGCGGACGGTCGCGGTGCTCGCTCGCACGGGCAAGCGCGTCGATCACGTGGATCTTCGCTATCGCAATGGTTTCGCCGCGCGGATGCCCGGGTTCCGCGAAAGGGCCCAACGCAAGACCTGACAGGGGAATCGTGAAGGACAACGACAATCTGATCGTCGGACTCGACATCGGCACCTCGAAGATCGTGGCGATCGTCGCCGAAGTGCTGCCCGACGGTGGATTGAACGTCATCGGGCTGGGGACGCAGCCGTCGCGCGGTCTCAAGAAGGGCGTCGTCGTGAACATCGAAGCGACGATGGGTTCGATCCAGCGCGTGCTCGAGGAAGCCGAGCTGATGGCGGACTGCCGGATCAGCGAGGTCT
>DASSEA010000045.1:0-7249 GCA_035696805.1 Casimicrobiaceae bacterium | reverse complement strand
GCAGCGAGGTATTGCGCGCGTATCCCACGCATGGAATCCACGGTGAAGAGCACGGGCGCCTTGCCGGCGCGTCTCCGTTCACGTGGGTGATCGATCCGATCGACGGGACGCGCAGCTTCATCCTCGGGCACCTGCATTGGGCGACGCTGATCGCGCTGCACGACGGCGAGCGTCCGATCGTCGGTGTCACGCATCAGCCGTTCGTGGGCGAGACGTTCGTCGCCGTCAACGGTCGCAGCGAATGGCGGCGCGGCAAAGAACTGCGTGCATTGCGCACGCGTCGCTGTCCGCGCATCGAGGACGCGGTCGTCGCCACGACCGACCCCCGCCATTTCCGCAGCCCGGGAGAGGTCGACGCGTATGCGGTCGCGACGCAGGGTGCGCGTCTCGTGCGCTACGGGGGCGATTGCTATTGCTATACGCAGCTCGCGATGGGTCTCGTCGACATCGTCATCGAAACCGGGCTGCAGGCGTACGACATCCAGGCACTGATCCCGTTGATCGAGAACGCCGGCGGCGTCGTCACGAACTGGGAAGGCCGTCCATGTGATCGCGGCGGCGACGTGCTGGCGTGCGGTGATCCCGCGTTGCATCGAGCGTTACTGCATCGTATCGATGCGACGGGCGTTGCGCGAGACGACGGATGAATCGTGTCGCACGGGCCCTTCGGCAATGAAACTGCTGGTTCTCGGGGGTACGCGCTTCCTCGGCCGGCACGTCGTCGATGCGGCGCTCGCGCGCGGCGACGACGTGACGATCTTCACGCGCGGGCGACTGCCGGTGCCGTGGTCCGGCGAGGGGCGCGTGACCGCGCTCGTCGGCGATCGCGATCCACGGATTGCGCCTGGCCTCAACGCGCTTGAACGCGGCGCGTGGGATGCGGTGATCGACTGCTCCGGTTACGTTCCGCGGGTCGTCGAGGCGGGCGCACGAATTCTGGCGCGACGGGTTTCGCGCTACGTGTTCGTGTCTTCGATGTCGGTCTACGCGAAGACCGACCGTCCGAATCTCGACGAGACGACGCCGGTCGCGACCCTCCCCGACCCGGCGACCGAAGCGGTGATGGAACACTACGGTGCGTTGAAGGCGGCGTGCGAAGCGGCGGTGGAGCGGCTGCTCGGGCCGCGCGCGACGCAGGTGCGACCGGGATTGATCGTCGGTCCGTTCGACGCGACCGATCGCTTCGGCTACTGGGTCGCGCGCTTCGTGCACCCGCGCCTGCTCGGCGATCGGCCCCCGCGTGCCGTCGTGCCGGGGCCGCGCGAGCGGCCGGTCCAATTCATCGACGGCCGCGATCTGGCGCAATGGATCGTCGACATTGCGGCGCGCGACGTCGGCGGCGTGTTCAATGCGTGCAGCGGCGCCTGGCAGTTCCGGATGGGCGAATTCGTCAATGCGCTCGTCGCTGCGTCATCGGCGCCGCCCCGCCCCGCGTGGATCGACGACGAGGAGCTCGTCGCGAACGGCGTGACGCCGTGGGTAGGATTGCCGCTGTGGCTGCCGCCGAGCGAGCCCGACAGCGGCGGATTCATGACGATGGATTGTTCGCGTGCGGAGCGCGCCGGGCTTTCGATACGGCCGCTCGCCGCCACGATTCGCGACACGGCGCGGTGGCTGCTCGAACGCGATAACGCAGGCGCATGGAAGCAGGTGCTCACCGCCGAGGCCGAGCGCGCGATTCTGGCGATGTAACCCTGCCCTGCGCCGGGTTGAAACGGCCCCTTGCGCCCGCACATCTCATCGGCAGCCCCCGACAAAAATCGTGCAATTGCACGCGGGGTCTGCTAGAATTTCACGTTCGCGACGTTCGGGTGTGTCAGTGCTTACTCCTCTGGGTTTCTCGTTGCTGCGCCAGCTTTCGGACGGCGCATTCCACTCCGGCGAAGATCTCGCCGCGACGGTGGGATTGACGCGCGCCCGCGTCTCGCAACTGTTGAAGCAAGCCGAAACCGCAGGTCTCGCGCTCGAGCGTGTGCGCGGGCGCGGCTATCGCCTGCTCGCGACGCCGGACTTCCTCGACGCCGCCGCCATCCGCGCAGCGCTCGCCGAATTCGACGTCGAGGTCGCCCCGCCGGATGCGAAGGCTCCGCTTTTGCCCGCCGCGAACGACGACGACGTCATTCTTCCCCCCGGCATGCCGGCGATCCCGCTGCATCCCGTCGTGTCGGTCGAAGTCACCGACCAGGTCGATTCGACGTCGAGCGAACTGTTGCGTCGGGCGAGCCGCCGCGATATCCATGGCGCACTGCTCGCCGCCGAATGGCAGACGGCCGGCCGTGGCCGCCGCGGTCGCGTCTGGACCGCCGTTGCCGGCGGCAGCCTCACGTTCTCGCTGGGCTGGCGCTTCGAGCAGGGTGCGGGCTTCGTCGCCGGTCTTTCGCTTGCAGTCGGTGTCGCTGTCGTCCGTGCGCTCGAAGCCGAAGGACTGCCCGGCGTCGAGCTCAAGTGGCCGAACGACCTCGTCCATCGCCACTTGAAGGTCGGCGGTATCCTGGTCGAACTGAACGGCGATGCGCTCGGCCCGTCGACGGTCGTCGTCGGTGTCGGCCTGAACGTTCGCCTGCCGACCGCGATCAAGCGCGACATTGCCCAACCGGTCAGCGACCTCACCGCCGTGGCTGGCCGCGGCGCGCCGCCGATCGACCGCAATCGGCTCCTCGCCCGGCTGACGGCCGAGCTGGCCGCGAACCTCGCCAAGTACGCCGAGCAGGGTTTCGTACCGTTCGCCGCCGAATGGCAGCGCCGTCACGCGTATCAGGGCAAGCCGGTCAAGCTGCTGCTGCCGGACGGTGAAAGCGTCAAGGGCACGGTCGCCGGCGTCGACAGCACCGGCGCGCTCGTGCTCGCGGACGGTCCTCGCCGCGCCCGCTTCCTCGCCGGGGAAATTTCGCTCCGCCGCGCCTGACGCTACACTTCCGCGTGCGCGGGGCACGAATAGGCTTGGCAGCGACCCCGCTCCGGACTCGTTCAGGCCCCGGTTGTGTCCCAGATTCTCGTCATCGACGTCGGCAACAGCCGGATGAAATGGGCGTTGCGCGGTCCTAAAGGCTGGACCGCCCGCGGCGCCGTCTTCAACCAGGACATCGGCTCGCTCGCCGTTCGCGACTGGCAGAACCTCGAACGGCCGGTGCGCGCCGTCGGCGTCAACGTGGCGGGGGAAGCGGCGCGCGTCCGCGTCGAAGGCCAGTTGTCGCGCTGGAGGCTCGGCGTGGAATGGCTGACGGCGGCCGCGGAGGCCGGTGGCGTCACCAACGGCTACGACGTACCGGGCCAGCTCGGTCCTGATCGCTGGGCGTCGCTGGTGGCGGCGCGGCGGCGAGCGGTGGCCGCGAACGAGGCCCAGCCGCGCGCGTGCATCGTTGCGAACGCCGGAACCGCAGTGACCGTCGACGCGCTCGACGCATCGGGGGTCTTTCGCGGAGGACTGATCCTTCCGGGCGTGGACCTGATGCTGCGTGCGCTCGCCGACAACACCGCGTCGTTGCGGCAGAACGTCGGTCGCTTCTCCGACTTCCCGAGCAATACGCCCGATGCGCTGCTGTCGGGGGCCGTGCAGGCCGCGTGCGGCGCGATCGAGCAGATGCGCTGGCGACTGCGCGGCGACGGTCCGCCGATCACCTGCTATCTCGGGGGCGGCGACGCGGCCGGCATCGCGCCGCATCTCGCGCAGCCGGTCGAGCTGGTCGACAACCTCGTCCTGGAAGGCGTGCTCGTGCTGGCGCTCCTTCAACGCTGACGCATCGATGCGGACGGCAGTCCTGCTGCTGGTCCTGCTGAACGCACTGCTTTTCGGCTACGCGCGACTCGATCGCGCCGCGACGAGCGAGGCCGGCCGGTTGAACGAGCAGGTGCAGCCCGAGCGCATACGGATCCTCACGTCGCAGCAGGTCGCGGCGCTCGGTCCCGGCAAGGTCGCTGCGCTGCCGGACGTCTGCGTCGAATGGGGGCCGTTTTCCGACGCCGAGCGTGCGCGCGCCCAGGCGGACATCGAGCCGCTGCAACTCGGCCGCCTGGTTTCCCAGCGGCAGGTCGTTCTCGATTCGATGTGGTGGGTGAACACCGGGCCGGCAGCGACGCGCGGAGCGGCGGAGCGCCGCGCCGCGGAGCTGCGTGCGCAGGCGATCGACGATCTGTCGGTCGTCGATTACGCACGCGGGCAGTACACGATCTCGCTCGGCGTCTTCCGTACGGAAAGTGCCGCCAATGCGCGGGCCGATGCGCTCGTCGGTCGCGGCGTGACGGGCGCTCGCGTCGAACCGCGCCCGGGAGGAACGACGCTGTCGCTGCTCGTCGTGCGGGATCCGCCGCAACCGGCGGTCGCGCGCCTCAAGGAATTGCAGATGCAATATCCCGGCAGCGACCTGAAAGTCGGGCCATGCACGGCGTCCTGATTCGCGACGCACGCGTGCCGGATGAAATGCCGGTCGTGCGCGCGCTGTTCGAGGAATACGCCGCGTCGCTCGACGTCGACCTGTGCTTCCAGGATTTCGACCGTGAACTTGCCGAGCTTCCGGGCGATTACCGTGCGCCACGCGGGTCCTTGCTCGTCGCCGATGTCGGTGGGCGGGCGGTTGGATGCATCGCGCTGCGGCCGCTTGCGGGAAATGATGCGGCGGTTGGGGAAGTGAAGCGGCTCTACTTGCGTGTAGACGCGCGGGGAAGCGGTGCGGGGCGCGCGCTCGCCGAGGCGGTCATCCAACGGGCGCGTGCGGCGGGTTATCGCATGCTGAAGCTCGACACGCTCGCGTCGATGACGGCGGCGCGCACGTTATACGCGTCGCTCGGGTTTCGTACGTGCGAGGCGTATTACCGCAATCCGCTGCCGGGCGTGACGTACATGACGCTCGACCTGACTTCGACGACTTTGGGGTCAGAGCAATAAGTCGCGTGCATCGACTTTGGGGTCAGAGCAATAAGTCGCGCGCTTGATGCGTGCGGACGGGAGCGCTTGTGCCGCGCGACTTATTGCTCTGACCCCAAAGTCACGTCTGTTCCCACGGCAGGCCTTCCCTGCGCCAGCCGCCGATCGTCCCGCGGTGGTGCTCGTCGTCAAGCGGGCCTTCGAATCCCTCGAGCACGTTGTAGACGTCGGTGAAGCCGGCCTTCTCGAGTTCGACGCCGGCGGCAATCGACCGCTGTCCGCTGCGGCAGATGAGGACGACGGGCCGGTTCATGCTCGCGACCTTTTTCACCTGGCCGACGAAGTGCGGATTGATGTCCCAGTCGGGCCCGTCATTCCACGCCACATGATGTGCGCCGCTCGGATGCCCGACGAACAAGTATTCCATTTCACTGCGGCAGTCGACGAGCACCGCTTGCGGGTTCTGATGGAGAAATTCGCTGGCTTCGCGGGGTTTGAGATGCTTCATCAGGGGTCGCTCGGGAACGCGGAGGGCGAATGCTAAACTCGATGATTCATGATGTTACGAAGCAGTGCACATTCGATGCAACCTGATCATACCGCCGAACTGACGCGATTGCTCAACGAGCGCATCCTCGTGCTCGACGGCGCGATGGGCACGATGATCCAGCAATGCCGCCTTTCGGAGCGCGATTTCCGCGGTCCATTCCACGACCACCCGCGTGACCTCGCCGGCGACAACGACCTGTTGTCCGTGACGCAGCCGCAAACGGTCGGCGACATTCACGACGCCTATTTCGCCGCCGGCGCGGACCTGGTTGAAACGAATACCTTCAGCGCGACGCGCATCGCACAGGCCGATTACGGCATGCAGTCGCAGGTGCGCGCGATCAATGAATCGGCGGCGCGCATCGCGCGCGCGAGCGCCGATCGCTGGACGGCGCGAACGCCCGATCGGCCGCGCTTCGTCGCCGGCGCGCTCGGTCCGACCAATCGCACCGCCTCGATTTCACCGGACGTGAACGATCCGGGCGCCCGCAACGTGACGTTCGACGAACTCGTCGCCGCGTACCGTGAAGCCGCCGACGGCCTGATCGACGGAGGCGCCGATCTCCTGCTCGTCGAAACCGTCTTCGACACGTTGAATGCGAAGGCCGCGTTGTTTGCGATCGAGCAGGCATTCGATCGACGCGGCGCTCGACTGCCCATCATTGTGTCGGGAACGATCACCGACGCATCGGGACGCACGCTTTCCGGCCAGACGCCCGAGGCGTTCTGGAATTCGGTGCGTCACGTGAAGCCGCTCGCCGTCGGTCTGAACTGCGCGCTCGGTGCGGCGCTGATGCGGCCGTACATCGAGGAGCTTGCGCGCGTCGCCGATACGTTCATCTCGTGTTATCCGAACGCCGGCCTGCCCAATCCGATGTCCGACACCGGATACGACGAAACGCCCGCCGAAACGGCGAGCATGCTCGGCGAGTTTGCGCGAAGCGGCTTCGTCAACGTCGTCGGCGGCTGTTGCGGCACGACGCCCGAGCACATCCGCGCGATCGTCGCGGCCGTTAACGGCGTGTCGCCCCGGCGCCTGCGCACGAAGGCGGAGCTCGCGATTGCCTGAAGCGGGCGCGCCTACCCTTTCCCGGGTTGCCGGGTTAGGCGAGCGGCGGCGCGAAATGCGGCTCGCGGGTCTCGAGCCGCTCAACATCGGCGACGACTCGCTTTTCGTCAATGTCGGCGAGCGCACCAACGTCACCGGTTCGCGTGCCTTCGCGAAGCTGATCCTCGCCGGCGATTTCGCCGCTGCCGTCGAAGTTGCGCGCCAGCAGGTGCAAAGCGGTGCGCAGATGATCGACGTCAACATGGACGAGGCGATGCTCGACTCGAAGGCGGCCATGGTCCGCTTTCTGAGCCTGATCGCGTCGGAGCCGGACATCGCACGCGTGCCGGTGATGATCGACTCGTCGAAATGGGACGTGATCGAGGCGGGGCTCAAGTGTGTGCAGGGCAAGCCCGTCGTCAATTCGATTTCGATGAAGGAGGGCGAGGCCGAGTTTCTGCGACAGGCTAAGCTCGTGCTGAACTACGGCGCTGCGGCGGTCGTCATGTGCTTCGACGAGCGCGGGCAGGCCGACAACTACGAGCGCCGCATCGACGTCGCACGCCGCGCGTATACGCTGCTGGTCGAACGCGTGGGCTTTCCGCCGGAAGACATCATCATCGATCCGAACGTGTTCGCGATCGCCACGGGGATCGACGAGCATGCGAACTATGCGGTCGACTTCATCCGCGCGACGGCGTGGATACGCGCGAACCTGCCGCATGCGAAGGTCTCGGGCGGCATCTCGAACGTAAGCTTCAGCTTCCGCGGCAACGACGCCGTACGCGAGG
>DASSEA010000044.1:0-2062 GCA_035696805.1 Casimicrobiaceae bacterium | reverse complement strand
GTGTCGGTGCTCGACAGCCTGCTCGAACAGGGCATCGAGGTCGAGCATGCCTGCGAGAAGTCGTGCGCGTGCACGACGTGTCACGTGATCGTGCGCGAGGGTTACGACTCGCTCGCGGACGCGTCGGAGGATGAAGAAGATTTGCTCGACCGCGCGTGGGGACTGACGCCGGTTTCACGGCTCTCTTGCCAGGCGATCGTTGCCGACGACAAGCTCGTCATCGAGATACCGCGCTATTCGATCAACTATGCGAAGGAAGGCCGCTGAAGGAACCCGCATGAAATGGACCGACTCTCGCGACCTCGCGATTGCACTCGTCGACGCGCATCCTGATGTCGATCCGGCAACGGTCCGGTTCACCGATCTGTACGCGTGGGTGTGCGCCTTGCCGGGCTTCGATGACGATCCGAAGCACAGCGGCGAAAAAATCCTCGAAGCCATCCAGGCGGCGTGGATCGACGAGGCGGAGTAGCTCCGAGCCCCTCCTCTGTGGTGCGGTTGCAACACTTGGCTCGGCGAACGCCCGCCGCGGCGCTACGCCTTGCCTCGTCAGCCGATGTGGCTATAATGACATCGTCATAGCTGTTCCCGTCTGAAAAAGGCAAACCCGAGCGAAAGCCGGGGACGCAAAGTTACCGGTCTACGGGGACTTCGGTCCTACGACAGCGGGATTGCCGGACTCGCGCGACGCGCTGCTGCGCGGACGCCCTCCGCGCCAGCGGGCGCAGTCGAGCCCCGATCCTCCTCCGTCGTGCGCCTGCCCGTGGCCGACCACGGAGGTGCCCATGGTGCAGATCGAACGCCGCACGCCTTCGCGCGCGAAGTCAGCGGCAGTCAGGACTACGGCAGGAATGCCGCGCGCAATCGAGTTCGTGGCGTGGCTGCTGATCGCGGCGACATTGCTCGCTTCGGCCGGACACGCGCGGGCACAGGATGCAGTCACGTCGCTCGTGCTGCCCGCCACCGCCAGCGACAACGCGCGCTACGCAACGACGGTGCGACGGCCCGATCCGGGCGTCGTTCGTCAACGGCCGATCGGCGTCGACGTGGCCGCGCTCGACGACCGCCAGAAGGCGGCGGCTGCAATGCGCGTCGATCTTTTCGACGGCCAGGCGGTCCTGATCGCCCGGGACCGTTTCGAACGTCGCGCCGACGCCAATTTCACGTGGACCGGTCGCCCGCTGGGCAACCTGCGGGGCTACGCTCTGATCACCGTCGTCAACGGCCAGGTCAGCGGAACGATCGAACTTGGCGACGCGGGGCCGGCCGCGCGCACGCGCTATCGGATCGAAACCACGGCCGACGGCGTGCCGCTGTTGCAGCAGATCGACGCAGCGTCGTTTCCCGACGATCACCCTGCCGGCGTCGAGCCGCTCGCGCCTGCGGCGTTGAAATCCAAGCTTCGCGTTGGCGCGGATGCGCTATCGGGCACGATGGAAACGCTCGTGACGAAGGCCGATTCGGCTGCGACGATCGATGTGATGATCGTCTACAGCAACCAGACGGCTGCAGCCGCGGGAAGCGCGATCACCGCGCAGGCCCAGCAGGCAGTCGACACGGCGAACCTCGTCTATGCGAATAGCGGCATCACGACGCGCTTGCGCCTCGTGTATGCCGGTCCTGCGAATTACGACGAGAGCGGCGATTTCAACACCGATCTCAACCGTCTGACGACCGGCACCGACGGGTACATGGATGCCGTCGCGGGCTTGCGCAACACGTACGGCGCCGATCTCGTCAGCCTGTTCGTCGAAAACGGCCAATACTGCGGCATGGGCTGGATCGGGCCGAGCGCGAACTACGGCTTCAGCGTGATCAATCGTGGTTGCGCGTCGGGCAATCTGAGCTATCCGCATGAACTCGGCCACAACTTCGGCGCGCGGCACGACACGTACGTGGATGCGGCGACGACACCGTATGCGTACGGTCACGGCTGGGTCGACGTTGGTCAGGGTTGGCGCGACGTGATGGCCTATAACAACGCCTGTGCAGCGTACGGCGTCAACTGCACGCGCATCGCGTATTTGTCGAATCCGAATCTGACGTACGGCAATCCGGCCGA
>DASSEA010000043.1:0-2798 GCA_035696805.1 Casimicrobiaceae bacterium | reverse complement strand
GATCCGCTGATCGCCGCGGCACGTGCCGCGCTCGCCGCAGGCATCGTCGCCGATGCCGATCTCGTCGATGCCGGCGCGATCTTCGGTACCGGATTCGCGCCGTTCCGCGGCGGCCCGCTCCACTACGAACGGACCTCACGGTCGCGCCCGATCGCTGAAGCGCAGGCGCTCGTTTAGCACGGCGGCGGTGTAGCATCCTTGCCGCAATCGTGCGAACGGCGCGGGCCGTACCGCACGCGCCCGGGCGCCATGAGCGCAGGACCAAACGCTTGATGCGGCAACGGAGGGGTCGTGGACCGGATCTGGCTCAAGCATTATCCGCCCGGCGTGCCGGCGGAGATCGACGTCAACGAGTACGCGTCGGTGCGCGAGGTGTTCGAGGAAAGCTGTCGCAAATTCGCCACGCGCCCGGCGTTCTCCTGCATGGGCCGGACGATCACGTTTGCGGATCTCGACGCGCTGTCGTCGACGTTCGGCGCCTGGCTGCAGAGCATCGGCTGCGCCAAGGGTACGCGCGTCGCGCTGATGATGCCGAACATCCTGCAGTATCCGGTGTGCGTGTTCGGCACGTTGCGCGCGGGCTGCACCGTCGTCAACGTCAATCCGCTGTACACGGCGCGCGAGCTCGAGCATCAACTGGTGGACTCGGGCGCAGAGATCATCGTCGTCGTCGAGAATTTTGCCCGAACGCTGCAGGAAGTCGTGGCGAAGACGAAGCTGCGACAAACCGTGGTGACGTCGATCGGCGAGATGCTCGCCGTCAAGGGCCGCATCGTCGACCTCGTGCTTCGGCGCGTGAAGAAGGCGGTGCCGAGGTTCTCGCTGCCGGGCGCGATCCGTTTCACCGACGCGATGAAACAGGGTCGCAAGGTTTCGCTGTCACGCGTGCCGATCGGCCACGACGATCTTGCGTTCCTGCAATACACCGGTGGAACGACGGGTGTCGCCAAAGGTGCGATGCTGCTGAACCGGAACATGGTCGCCAACATGCTGCAGGCGCGCGCGTGGGTGAAGACGATTCTCGACGACAGCCGGCGCGAGGTGATCATGACGCCGCTGCCGCTCTATCACATCTTTTCGCTGACCGCGAACTGCCTCGTGTTCATGTCGGTCGGCGGCGAGAACGTACTGATCCCGAACCCGCGCGACATTCCTCGCTTCGTCAAGGAAATGCGTCGCTACCGTTTCACGGCGATCACGGGCGTCAACACGCTGTTCAATGCGCTGCTGAACAACCCGAAGTTCGCGCAGCTCAACTTCCGGTCGTTCCGGCTGGCGCTCGGCGGCGGCATGGCTGTGCAGGAAGCGGTCGCCCGCCGCTGGAAGGAAGTCACCGGCGTGACGCTCGTCGAAGCGTACGGCCTCACCGAGACGTCGCCGGCCGCAACGATGAACCCGCTCGATGTCGCCGAGTACACCGGTGCGATCGGCCTGCCTAGTCCATCGACCGACATCACGCTCCGCGATGACGCGGGCCGCGACGTGCCGCTCGGGCAGCCGGGCGAAATCTGCATCAAGGGCCCGCAGGTGATGGCCGGTTATTGGCAGCGCCCGCAGGATACGGCCGACGTCATGACGCCGGATGGTTATTTCCTGAGCGGCGACATCGGCATCATGGACGAACGCGGTTACATCCGCATCGTCGATCGCAAGAAGGACATGATCCTGGTCTCCGGCTTCAACGTGTATCCGAACGAAATCGAGGGCGTCGTCGTCATGCACCCGGGCGTGCTTGAATGCGCAGCGGTCGGCATCCCGGATCGGAAATCGGGCGAGGCCGTCAAGCTGTTCGTCGTGCGCAAGGACCACGCGCTCACCGCCGAGGATGTCATCACGCACTGCCGCGATCACCTGACCGGCTACAAGTGCCCGCGCGACGTCGAGTTTCGCGGCGAACTGCCGAAGACGAACGTCGGCAAGATCCTGCGGCGGCAGTTGCGCGACGAGGCGCGTCGCGTCGCCTGATGGCCCGTATAGCGAGTCCCCTTCAACCGCGCGGACGTCGTCGGTAGACTCGATTCACGCCAGCCCCCGAGGCCGCCATGACCCTCGTGCAGCTTCCTCCCGGCATCCCGGCGCTGCGCGTCACGCCGATGCCGGCGGACGCGAACTTCCACGGCGACATCTTCGGCGGATGGATCATGTCGCAGGTGGACATCGCGGGGTCGGTGCCCGCGTCGCGCCGTGCCCGCGGCCGCATCGCGACCGTCGCCGTCAACTCGTTTGTCTTCAAGGAGCCGGTGCTGATGGGCGACCTGGTGTCGTTCTACGCGACGATCGAAAAGACGGGCCGCACGTCGATCACCGTGTCGGTCGAGGTATACGCGCAGCGCAACCCCGACGAGGAAATCACCGTCAAGGTCACCGAAGCGAGCCTTACTTACGTCGCGGTCGGGCCCGATCGGCGGCCTCGCCCGTTGCCGCCGCTCGACGGTTGAAGCCGCGCCTGACGCGGCGCGGGTCAGCGTCTTCATCGCAGCGCCAGTGCGGTGCACGCTGCATGTCGTGACGGCGCCACACCGCAGGCTGCACCGGAGCGATCGTCGACCTGGAGCCCACGCGCGCGCGGCGCGGCCGTGTATAGTCGAAACGGATCGTACGAAGCCACGAATGTCGTGCGACGCGACGCGGGACGCACGGTCCTAGAGCGCCGATCGGACGCCAACACGGAGGTTGACCCATGCATGCAAGCATCAGACGGACGCGCATCGCTTCGGCGATCGCCGGTGTGCTCGTCGCGTTCTCGGCCGGACCCGCGCTCGGGGCGGGGTTCGCGTTGCAGGAGAACTCGGGCAGCG
>DASSEA010000042.1:0-8053 GCA_035696805.1 Casimicrobiaceae bacterium | reverse complement strand
TCGGGTGCGGGCGGGCAGCACGTCAACAAGACCGACTCGGCGGTACGCATCACGCACCTGCCTACCGGAATCGTCGTCGAATGCCAGGACGACCGCTCGCAGCACCGCAATCGTGCGCAGGCGATGTCGGTGCTTGCGTCGCGGCTCGTCGACCGCGAGCGCCGCGAGCGGGCGCAGAAGGAAGCCGCGCATCGCAAGAGCCTGATCGGCTCGGGCGATCGCAGCGAGCGCATCCGCACGTACAATTTTCCCCAGGGACGCGTCACCGATCACCGGATCAATCTGACGCTCTACAAGATCGAGCAGATCATGGCGGGCGATCTCGACGAGCTGATCGGTGCACTCGCGCAGGAGTTCCAGGCCGAGCAGCTCGCAACCCTTGCCGAATGAGCGCGGCGCGCGCGGCCTTGGCCAAGCGGACCGAGCCGCCCCCGTGGCTACTGACGCTGCGCCTCGCGCTGCACGAGATCACGCGCCATCACGCGAACGAGTTGTACGAGCTCGATGCCGATCCGCGCGTGATGCGCTACATCGGCAGCGGCCGCGTGTCGACGCGGGCGCAGGTCGACGCGGTGATGCGCCGGCTCCCTCGCGCGTACGCGCTTTATCCCGGCCTTGGCACCTGGCGTGCGACCCGACGCGACAACGGTGACTTCGTAGGCTGGTTCGCGCTGAAATACATCCCCAGGACGGCGCTGGTCGAGGTCGGCTATCGACTGCGCTACGGCGCCTGGGGCAACGGATACGCGACCGAAGGGGCGCGCGAACTCGTTCGTTACGGGTTCGACGATCTCCGGCTGCACCGGATCATCGGCGTCACGCACCCCGGCAACGAAGCGTCTCGGCGCGTGCTGCTGAAGCTCGGGTTCGCCGACGTCGGCTGGGGTCACCACTACGGGCGGGCGTTACGCGTGTTCGAGGCGGTGCAGGAGCCTTCGTGGAAGCCGCAATGGCCGGCTCGATGACGCCTCGAGTCCATCGACGTTCGCCGTGTGACTGACGCGCTGACCGTTCGCAGTGCGCTCGCGCAGTCCGGTCTCGCGCCGATCGATGCGCAGGTTCTGCTCGCGCATGTGCTTGCGCGCAATCGCGCATGGCTGATCGCGCGCGCGACGGATCGATTGACGGCGGCGCAGGTCGATGCTTTTTTCCTGCTCGCGCGGCGTCGTCGCGATGGCGAGCCCATTGCGTATCTGACCGGCGAACGGGAGTTTTACGGCATGTCGCTGCGGGTCGATCGCAGTGTGCTGATCCCGCGGCCCGAAACGGAAACGCTCGTCGAATGCGCGTTGCGGAGGCTGCCGCCCGAGCGGCCTTTGCGCGTGCTCGATCTCGGAACGGGAAGCGGGGCGATCGCGCTCGCCATCGCACGCGAGCGTCCGGAGGCCGTCGTCGTGGCGACCGATCGTTCGGAAACGTGTCTTGCCGTTGCGCGCAACAACGCGGAACGCCTCGGCATCGGGAACGTCGAATGGGTGCTGGCCGACTGGTTCGACACGCCGGCCGCGAACGGTCCGTTCGACGCGATCGTCAGCAATCCGCCGTACGTGGCCGCCGGGGACGCGCACTTGTCCGAAGGCGACGTGCGTTTCGAACCCGCGGCGGCGCTGGTTTCGGGTGCAGATGGGCTCGACGCGCTGCGCACGATCGTCGCTGGGGCTGGCGAACGGCTCGACGGGGGAGCGTCGCTCGTCGTCGAGCACGGTTACGATCAGCAGGGGGCCGTCCGGACGCTGCTGCAGGACGCAGGCTTCGCCGATATCGAAATGCTGCGCGACCTCGCCGGAATCCCGCGGGTCGCCGCGGGCCGTCGACGCTGAACTTGGCAACGCGGATCGGTCAGTCATCGGTCAGGATTTGTGCGCCAGACTGCCTGCGTCTCTTGTGCAGTCTCTTGTGCATCCAAGGTCCCGCCCCCAACGTAGCTTGATGAAGAATCGTTTCGATCTTTCGCTCATGAAAACGCTTGCACGCAACGCCGATTCCCCGCGCCACCGCGACGTACGCGCGCTCTTGCACGATCCTGCGCTGTGGGCGTGGCTTTTCGTCGCCGCTCTTGCATTGCTGCCTGCCCGCGCTGCACTGCGGGTGCTGCTCTAATCTCATCCATCCGCGGCGACTTTGGGGTCAGAGCAACAAGTCGACTTTTTGCTCTGACCCCAAAGTCGAATTCGAAGGAGGCCGCTTGCCTGCCCGACTGCTCAAACTGCTTTGTGTGTTGACGCTCAGCGTCGTTGCGTTCGCTGCCGTCGCGCAAACCAAGCCCCGTATCGACAAGGCCGCGGACCTGCCGCGGTTCACCTACAAAGTCGATGGCAGCGTCGAGGACATCCTGCGCGACGACGCGAAATTCGCTGTGTTCTCCGCGGGGGTGCGCCGTGACGTGCAATCGGTGCTCGATGGTTATCAGATCGACGACCGTGCGACGCTGCGGCAGCTCGAAGGCGAACTCGCGCAACTCGACTACCTCGACGGCAACCTCGACGCGGCGCTGCAACGCCTCGCACGCGTCAAGGCGCTGCAGGAAAAGCCCGCCGACAAGCTGATGTCGGGCCTGCAAATGCGCGCGCTGATCGGCGCGCAGCGCAAGATCGGCGATCACACGTCGTCCGCGTTTCGCACGGAGGCCGGCCGGCTGATCGAAGCGGAGCTGGCACAGATGCCGTACGAAACGGTGCAAAACGAGGTAAAGGAACTCAAGGCGTCCGCCGAAATCGCGAGCGAGGCGCTCACGCTCGGTTACCTCCGCGACGTGATCCAGCCGACCGTCGACAAGGCGGGCGCGTTGAGCTCGGACCTCGCGCCCGTCGTCGTTTCCGCGAAATACCGTCTCGTTGCGACGCTGCCGCTCAAGGCAACGCTGATCGACACGTACTCGCGCTATCTCGCCGCCCACAAGGTGGACAAGCCGGACATCTGGGCGGCGCGGGACGCGAAACTGGCACCGGGCAAGCCGTATACGCCGGTGAACGTCGCCGTCTGGGATGGCGGAACCGATACGGCGCTCTTTCCAGACCGCGTCGTCAAGGACGGCAGCAAACCGGCCGTCATCGCATTCGATCGTTATGCGAAACCGGCCACCGGGGAGCTGCAACCGATTCCGCCGGACCTCAAGGCTCGCATTCCGCAGCTGAAGTCACGGCTCAAGGGGTTTTCCGACCTGCAATCGAACATCGATAGCGCCGAGGCGAGCGAGGTCAAGCAATACCTGTCGACGCTGAAGCCGGACGAATACAAGAGCGCGATGGAGGAGCTCGGCCTGTCCGGCAACTGGATGCACGGTACGCACGTCGCCGGGATCACGATGGCGGGCAATCCGTATGCGCGGCTCGTGACTGCGCGCATCGAGTTCGACTGGCATCTGCTGCCGGATCCGTGTCCGTCGCGCGACCTCGTCGAGCGCGATGCGCGCAATCAGCAGGCGTACGTCGACTTCTTCAAGAAACACAAGGTGCGCGTCGTCAACATGAGCTGGGGCGGCAGCGTGAAGGGGTTCGAGGAGCAGCTCGAGCTTTGCAACATCGGCGCGACGGCCGACGAGCGCAAGCAGCTTGCGCGCGAGTACTTCGAGATTCAGAAGGCAGCGCTCACCAAGGCATTCGCGAGCGCACCCGACATCCTCTTCATCACCGCCGCCGGCAACAGCAACGAGGATGCATCGTTCGTCGAGGACATTCCGGCGGGCATCGTGCTGCCGAACCTGATGACCGTCGGTGCCGTCGACAAGGCGGGCGACGAAGCGTCGTTCACGAGTTACGGCCCGACGGTCGTCGCGCACGCGAACGGGTATCAGGTCGAGAGCATGATTCCGGGCGGTGACACGCTCGCCGAATCGGGCACGTCGATGGCCTCGCCGCAGGTCGCGAATCTGGCCGCGAAAATCCTCGCCGTGGATGCGAACCTCACGCCGCCGCAGGTGATCAAGCTGATCCGCGACACGGCCGACAAGACGCCCGACGGGCGCCGCACGCTCGTCAATCCGAAGAAGGCGATCGAGAAGGCGCACGCGAAGGCGGCGGCGTGACGGCGTAGCGCTCGGACCACGGCGCTAGCGCAGGCATGATCGCCGGGTAGAGCGCGACGCCCTCCGCGCTTTGCGCGCGAAGAAGCGCGAGCGCGCGTTCACCGGGCATGCGTACGCGAGGTCCGCCCGGTCGCGGCGTAGCGTCGTGGCAGGCGTTCACCAGCCAGTCCATCTGCCGCGCGAAGGCATCGATGCCGCCGAAACGCCGCGGATCGAGCACCTGCACGAACACCGTCGCGCCCCAGCCTTCCGAAGGATCCGCACGACCGTGACCGGCCAGGCCGGCGGTCAACGCTTCGATCAGCAACGCGAGTGCGAATCCCTTGTGGCCGGCTTCGAGCCCGCCCAGCGGGAGCAGCGTGCCCTTCGGCTCGCTGAACAGCACGGCGGGATCGCGCGTCGGGTTCCCGGCGGCGTCCTGCACCCATGGATGCGCGAGCGTTTCGCCGGCTTGCCATAAGCGGGTCGTCAGGCCGTTCGTCGTGTAGCTCGCGGAAACGTCGAGCAGGATCGGATCGCCGGATGTCGGGATGCCCGCCGCGAGCGGATTTGGCGTGAACACCGACGTGACGGCACCGAACGGTGCGACGCTGTGATTCGACGGGTCGCTGCAATATAGGAGCGCCATCACGCCGCGCGCGGTCGCGCGCGTCAGGTACGCGGCGAGGCACGCGATGTGATGCGAGCGCCGGATGACGATGGTGCCCGTGCCGTTCGCATTGGCCATCGCCGTCGCCGCATCGAGTGCACGCAACGTGAGCCACGGACCCGGCAGGCGCTCTCCGTCCCAGGTTTGGGCGGTCGACGACGACGCAACGATGCGGGGCTCGCCGGCCTTTCCCATCTTGCCTTGTTCAAGCTGATCGAGATAACCGGGCAAAAGGGCGAGTCCGTGCGTCGTGTGGCCCATCAGGTCGCCGTCGACGAGGATCGCGGCGACGTCGTGTGCGATGTCGTCGCGGACACCCGCCGCACGCAGCAACGCCGCCGCATATCCGCGCAACGCGTCGGCGTCGTAGCGGGGCGTCGCGCGGTCGGCGCCGGATTGCACTGCAGCCGACGTCGCTTCGGTTGCGCGTTGCGTGGGGGGCGTCGAATCGCCCGTCGGCATCGTGGCTGGCATTGCGTTCGTCTCCTCGCGGCGGCGGGGCGTCGACGTGCAGGTATGCTGTCGCACCATTCTACGACCCTCACCCGACGCGAACCTTCCCGGTCGTGCTGCCGTCGTCGCTCCAGGTCAGCATCGTCACGTTCCAGCCGGATCTCGCGCTGCTCGAACGCACGCTCGACACGCTCGGCATCGCAATCGAGGCCGCGCAGGACGCGCGGGTGCTAAAGACCGTCCACGTCGCGCTGATCGACAACAGCGGCGATCGCGGAATCGCGGAGCGCGTCATCGAACTCGGACGTGCGCGCTTCGCGGATGCGGCCGTCCACGTGACATTTCTGCACGGGCACGCGAACATCGGGTACGGCGCCGCCCACAATCTGGTGCTGCACGGAACAGGCGCCGATTACCACCTCGTGCTGAATCCGGACGCCGAGCTCGCCGCCGATGCGCTCGTCAACGGCGTGCGCTGGCTGGATGCCCATGGCGAAGTCGGTGCACTCGCGCCCGCCGTGCAGGACGCGGCCGGCAATCGGCAATACCTGTGCAAGCGCTACCCGGCGGTGTTCGATCTGCTGCTGCGCGGCTTCGCACCGTCCTCGTTGCAACGAATGTTCGAGCGGCGGCTTGCGCGCTACGAAATGCGCGACGTCGTGGATGCAGTCCCGCCGCAGGATGCGATCGGCGTCCCCGTGCTGTCGGGCGCGTTCGTGCTCGCGCGTCGCGACGCGATCGATCGCACCGGCGGCTTCGATCCGCGTTTCTTTCTGTACTTCGAGGATTTCGACTGGAGCGTCCGGTTGAACGCAGTGGCGAAGAACGCGTTCGTGCCGAGCGTCAACATCATTCATCACGGCGGCGGCGCGGCGCGAAAGGGGCTGCGCCACATCGGCTGGTTCATCTCCAGCGGAATGCGCTTCTACGCGAAGCACGGCTGGAAGTGGTTGTGACCGCGCCGGTCATTGCCATCACGGGCGCGAACGGCTTCATCGGGAAGGCGCTTTGCGGGCGTGCCGTCGAGCGTGGACGGACACTGCGACGGTTCGTTCATACGCCCGATTCCGTCGCGAATTCGATCGCGCTCGACCTGACGTCGGCGGGGGCCGACGAACTGATGCGAGCGCTCACGGGCGTATCGACGCTCGTGCATCTCGCCGGTCGCGCGCACGTGATGGATGACCGGGGCGCGCACGCGGAAGCGAGTCACCGCGATGCGAACGAGCGCGTCACGCGGCAACTCGCGCGGGCTGCCGTCGCAGTGGGCGTGCGCCGGTTCATCTTCGCGAGCACGGTCAAGGTGAACGGCGAGGCGTCGCCGCGCGGAAGGGCATTTCATCCCGACGATGCGCCCGCTCCCGAGGATGCGTATGCACGGAGCAAGCTCGCGGCGGAGCGCGCGCTCGAGGACGCGGCGCGCGGATCGTCGATATCGGTCGTCGTCCTGCGGCTGCCGCTGGTCTACGGCCCGGGCGCGCGCGGAAATTTCCGGCGTCTCGTCGACGCGGTGCGCGCGGGACGCGCGTTGCCCTTCGGCGCCATTGCCAACCGCCGTTCGGTGATCGGCATCGCGAACCTGCTCGATGCGCTGGATGCCGCGATCGATGCGCCAGCGTCCGTCGGCGGCACGCATTTCGTCGCCGATGCCGACAGCGTGTCGACGCCGGGTCTCGTCCGCGCCATCGCACGCGCGTTGACCGTGGAGCCGCGGCTCGTTGCCGTACCCGTTCCGCTGCTGCGCATCGCGGGGGCGCTGACGGGCCGAAGCGACCTTGTCGCGCGCATCACCGGCTCGCTCGAAATCGATCCGGCGTCGTTTGCCATGGCGACGAGCTGGCGGCCACGACGGTTTGCGATCGACGCTACCATGGTGTCGGAGTTGTAGTCATATGCGACTTTGGGGTCAGAGCAATAAGTCGCGCGCGTTGTGCACGGCGGTTCGAGTATCTGCGCCGCGCGACTTATTGCTCTGACCAGCTCTGACCCCAAAGTCATCGCTGACAACGAAGCAATCCGCATCCGACCGCTATAATTCGCGCCTTCCGGGCGGCGATCACGACCATCGAACGCAAATCGAATGTGCCCTCGCGAACCGGCGGCCACCGCGCGGACGAATTGCGCGCGCTGTCGATGGCGCGCCACTACACGACGCACGCCGAAGGCTCGGTGCTGGTGGCCGCGGGCGAGACTCGTGTGCTGTGCACGGCGAGCGTCGAAGAAGGTGTTCCGCTGTTCCTGAAGGGCAAGGGACAGGGCTGGCTCACCGCTGAATACGGGATGCTCCCGCGCGCGACCAACACGCGTACGCGTCGCGAAGCGGCGGAGGGCAGGCAGTCCGGTCGCACGCAGGAGATTCAGCGGCTGATCGGTCGGTCGCTGCGTGCCGTGCTCGACCTTGCCGCGCTCGGCGAGCGCACGATTCGCATCGACTGCGACGTTCTGCAGGCGGATGGCGGCACGCGCTGTGCGTCGATCACCGGCGCTTACGTTGCGCTCGCCGACGCGATTGCGTGGTGCCGCGCGCGGCGCGCACTCACCGGCGAGCCGCTGCTGGATCGGGTTGCCGCCGTGTCGGTCGGCGTCATCGCCGGAACGCCGCTGCTCGATCTCGACTATGCGGAAGACTCCGGCTGCGACACGGACATGAACGTCGTCATGACGGGGGCCGGCGGTTTCGTCGAAGTGCAGGGGACGGCCGAGCGCAAGCCGTTCACGCGTCGCGAGTTCGACGCGCTGCTCGGACTCGCCGAGCGTGGGATCGCGCAATTGCACGAAGCGCAGCGCGTCGCGCTGGCGTCGTGATCCCCCGCCTCGTGCTGGCGTCGAACAACGCCGGCAAATTGCGGGAATTCCGGCGGCTGCTCGAACCGCTCGGGCTCGATGTCGTGCCGCAGGCGGAACTCGGCATCGCGGAAGCCGACGAA
>DASSEA010000041.1:0-2570 GCA_035696805.1 Casimicrobiaceae bacterium | reverse complement strand
GATCGCCGTGCGCCATGCATCCGCCAAAGCCAGCCCTTCGTCGACGACGAGGGCAGCGCGCCCGGTCGTCGCCGCGTTCGCGCTGATCAGCGCAAGACCGTCCTTGGGGCCGAGCACGACCGGCGCGAGGCCGGCGCGTTGCAGCGCCTCCGCGCCGGGAAGGGTTGCGCCTTCGAATTCCGCGCGGCCCTCGCCGATCAGCGGCAGCGCGAGATGCGATAGCTGCGGCAGGTCCGCGACGCCGATCGATCCGCGCCGCGGCACGACGGGATGCACGCCGCGGTTTACCAGGGCGACCAGTGCATCGAACACGTCGAGCGAAATACCCGAGCCGCCCGCCGCCAGGCCGGCGATTCGCGCCGCCATCATCGCGCGCACCGACGCGCGATCGTAGGGTTCGCCGACGGCGACCGCGCGTGCGCGTATCGCCCGTATTTGATAGTCGGCGAGGTCGGTGCCGGCAACGGGTTGCCCGGTGTTCGCGCCGAGCGCGGAGTTCACGCCATAGATCCGCCCGTCGCCTCGTGCCAGTCGCAGTACGACGTCGCGCGCGGCTGCGATACGCGTGCGGACGTCGGCGGCAACTTCGATCGGCGCGTTGCGCCGCGCGACGTCGACCACGTCCGCAACGCCGATGCGCGCATCGCCGACGCGCATCGACGTCAACGAACGATGCCCTTCGCCTTCAGGAAATCGCTTGCAACGTCGCGAGGCTCCGCCTTTTCGCCGTCCACCTTGTAGTTCATTGCGGCCATCGTCGCTTCGTCGAGCGTGGCGCTCACGCGGTTCAGCACGTCGGTCATCTTCGGATTCGCGGCGAGCGTTTCGGTGCGAACGACCGGCACGACGTAGTACGGCGGCCACAAATTCTTGTCGTCCTTGAGGCGCGTGAGCTTGAGCGCGCTGATCATGCCGTCGGTCGAGTACCCGTTGACGATGTCGATCTGCTTGTTGGCGATCGCCTGATAGCGCAGCCCGATCGCCATCTGCACGTCCTCCTTGAACACGATGCCGTACTTCGCCTTGAGGCCGGGCAGCCCGTCTTCGCGATCCCGGAACTCGGGTCCGGCGCCAAGCTTGAGCTGGTTCGCTACCTTGGCGAGATCGGAGAGCGTTTCGAGCTTGTACTGCGCCGCCGTTTCGGGACGCACGACCATGTTGTACGTGTTGTTGACCGGCGCTTCGTTCAGAAGCGTCAGGCCCCTCGTCGCGTACTCGGCTTTGACCTTCTCGTAGACCGCCTTGCGATCGCTCATCGCCGGCTGCTTCAGCACGGCGAGCAGCATCGTACCCGTGTATTCCGGATAGAAGTCGATCTGCCGCTCCTCGAGCGCCTTGTAGGCGATCAGCGTGCCGCCGAGGTTGATCTTGCGCTCGACCTTGATGCCGGCGGCTTCGAGCGCCTGCGCGTACAGCTCGGCCAGGATGAACTGCTCGGTGAAGTTCTTCGACCCGACGCGAACGGGTTGCTGCGCGAGGACGGGCGATGCAGCGAACAGCAAAAGCAGCAACGTGCATTTCAGCAATCGATTGAGTCCGAGCTTCATGGAACGCTCCCTGGCGTGTTGAGCAAGCCCTTTCCGAAAACCAGGGCTCCGGCGATTCTCGCGGCTCGTCCGTGCGCGGTCAATCGGCGCGGATGTTCGATTCGCGGGCGAGCTTCGCCCAGCGTGCGGCCTCCGCGCGCTGCATGGCGGCGAATTCGACCGGCGTATTGCCGACGGGCTCGGCGCCGAGTCCCGCGATTTTCTCGCGGACATCCGGTTCCGCGAGCGCCTTCGCGATTTCCTGGTGCAGGCGGTCAATGATCGACGCGGGCGTTCCGGCCGGTGCGACGAGTGCATACCACGACGTGACGTCGAAGCCCGGGAGTCCCTGCTCGGCAATCGTCGGAAGGTCGGGCGCACTTGCGATGCGACGCGGGCTCGCGACGCCCAGCGCGACGACGAACGGTTGCGCGAGCGACCGGGAGAGCCGGTCGCCGGTGAGCCGTGCGAGCGCGTCGGCGGGACCGCCCGGTGGGAACGGGACGATGATGCGGACGGGATGCGTCGGGTAAGCGGTTTGCGCGAAAACGCGATCGACCGGCGCCGTGGACGCGAGCAGCGCGGCGACGATGGCCACCAGAGCACGCGTAACGGTGAGGTGCTTCATTGAACCCCCGAAGGAAAGTGAATGGCTACGGTGCGCAAAGGCAATCCTCATTGCAGTACACGATAACCGAGCGCGTCGGCTGCGTTCTTCGACGCCAGGAGCGGCGCGTAATCCTCCGCGCGCACGCACGCAAACCCACGCAGCAGCAGCCCGTTTCGCACCTCGTCGAGTTCGCGCTGCGTCGCGACGTCTTTCAGCGCCGCCGACAGACGCGCGCGGAGCGACGCGCCGAGTGCCGCCGACGCGACGAGCGGAGGAATCGCCGTCATCGGCGTGCAGGCGATCGTACGCAGCCGCGCAGCCGTTGCCGGTTCGTGCAGCCGCAACAGATCGTGCCAATACGAATCGAGTGGGCCTGCATCGATACGGCCGTCGACGACGGCGTCGACGACTGCACGCGGTGTCTGGAGCGGGCC
>DASSEA010000040.1:0-7071 GCA_035696805.1 Casimicrobiaceae bacterium | reverse complement strand
GACCGGCAGCGCCTCTGCGTCGCCAACGTCGAACCGCACACGTGCATCGACTGCATGGGCACGCGCATACGCGATGAATTCAGGCGACCGATCGATGCCGCGCACGGTTCGCGGCGCTGCGTACTCGACGATCGTGCGCGTCAGCGCGCCGGTACCGCAGCCGACGTCCAGCCAGTCGCTGCCGGCCGGTAACGCGAGCCCGGCGACAAATTCCCGCGCGACTACGCGACTCCAGCGACCGACATACGGTTCGTAACGCTCACCCGCAGCCCACGTGTCTTCGCGCGCCATGGCGGTCCCTTCAAATGCGCAGCGGTTCGCCGTAGCCCGTCAGTTCGAGATAGCCGCGACCGGCGCTGCGGCCGTCGCTCACGGCGCGCACGGCGCCTTCCCAATACAGGACCCCGACGCCTGCGCGCGCATCGAGTTCCTGATCGTCGAACAGCGGTTCGAGCACCCAGTCGCCCGCAGGCGTATGCACGCGAAACGATACCGGATAGGCGACGCCCGTACGAGGGGAGCGCCAGCGCCGCACCGGCGCGAACGTGACATCGCCCGGTTCGAGGACGCGGCGCACGCCGTGCGCATCGCGGTACGCACCGCCTGCCCACAGCGCGCCGCCCCGCGCGTCGCGGATGCGAAATGCCATCAGCGCACCGCCGTCATCGAGATTCACGCCGGCCCAGTCCCAGCCGACGGCGCCTTGCATCAGATAGCGACTGGACCATTCGTGGTCGAGCCACGCGCTGCCGCTGACGGCCATCGAGCGGTCGCTAATCGAGAGCGATCCATCCACCCGAAGATGCGGGCGGCTGTAGTAGTAGCTCGCGTCGCGCGGGTCGGCCCCCTTGCGGCTCGTGCCTTCATCACCCTGGAGCAGAATCGGCGCCCGCGCATCGAACGCAAGCTCGAATGCAAACGCATTGGCGCGCACGCGCGTCCGATAGCCGTCGCCATTGGCGATGAGCGACCAGTCGTCGATGCGCACGTCGAGCGCGTGGTCGGATGCATGCGCGAGTCCGAAGCCTTCGCGTGCCGCGCGCTGATCGAGGATCAGCCGACCGTTCTCCGGATCGGCGAGCGCCGCGTGCGCGAACAGCAGCTGACGCGGCGCGAAGCGGCTGCCGCTGGCTTCGGCGACCCCGGGCCGGTTGCGAAAGAAGGTGATCTGGAAACCGCGTGGGCGCGCCTGCGCATCGCGCAACCAGCCGGTCACGTACCACCATTCGTTGCGAAACGCAGGGTGCGCAGCCTCGTCGGCGGGAAACGCGAGTGCGACGCCGCGGCGCACGTCCGGGTACGCGGGTTCGGCCGCCGCGCGCGCGCCGAACAACGCGAGCGGTGCGAGCAACAGCCGGCGGCGCGCGAGGTCCACTTCACCAGTCCTCGCGGACGGCCCGCACGGCGCTCATGCTGGTCGCGCTGCGTGCGCTGGCACGCGCCGTCAGGGTTGCGAGCGCGATCAGCGTCATCGCGAGCACGACGAGCGCGCCCCACGGAACGTGCAGGTCCATGCCCCAGTGGAACGATTGCCGGTTCACGACGTGCACGAGGATCAGGCTGATGACGAAGCCGAGGACCATTCCCGCGACCGTGCCGATCACCGCCAATGCCGCTCCCTCGACGCCGAGCATTCCCTGCAGCTGCCGGCGCGTCATTCCAATGTGGCGCAGCATGCCGAATTCCCGGCTCCGCGCGAGCGTCTGGGCCACGAGCGTCGCCGAGAGACCCACCAGTCCGATCAGCACCGCCGCAGCTTCGAGCGCGTAGGTGACGGCGAACGTGCGGTCGAACGCCGCCAGCGACAGCCGGCGCAGGTCGGCCGGTGTTGCGAGCAGGACGTGCGAGCCGCCGGCGATCCTTGACACGGCGTCGCGAACGCCGGCGATGTCGGCACCCGGCGCCAGCCACAGCGCGGCTTCGTTGACGCTGTCGTCGCCCGTCAGCACAGCGTAGCGCGCGCGTTCGACGACGATCGCACCCTGCTGCCGCACGTAATCGCGCCAGACGCCGGCCACGGTGAACGTTAGAAGGCGACCTCCCAGGGGCAGCGTGAACGGCATGCCGACGTCGACCGCGTACGCATCGGCGATCGGCTCGCTCACCCAAAGCGGGGGCGGCGCGTCCGGCCCCGGCACGATGAACGTGCCCACCAGCGCCAGCCGCGCACCCGGCTCCCCGGGATCGATGTCTCGCGCAAGGAGCGTGACGCGCGGTTTCGACGCGTCGACGGCGAGTGACGTGGTGCGCATGAATTCGGCGCGCGCAATGCCGGGCTCGCGGGCCATCGCGACACGCTCGTCGGCCGCGAACTTGACGGAATCGGAGGCACCGCGGACATAGAGATCCGCGGGCAGCATCACGGTGAGCCAGTCCTCCAGCGAGTGGCGAAACGACGTCACCATGATCGCCATCGCGACCATCAGCGAAACGC
Organism: Casimicrobiaceae bacterium; assembly: GCA_035696805.1. Classification (GTDB taxonomy): domain Bacteria; phylum Pseudomonadota; class Gammaproteobacteria; order Burkholderiales; family Casimicrobiaceae; genus VBCG01. Next base: position 4,637 of record DASSEA010000040.1, on the reverse strand, counting down.
TCGCGACCATCGCCGCGAGCATGGTCGCCACGCGCCCCGGCGAAGCGCGCAGGTAAGCGAGGGCCAGGCGTGCGGGAACGCTGCCAGGCTGACGTGTGCTGCGCAGTGCGACGCTCGCAAGCTGCGGCATCGCGAGGATCGCGCCGATGATCAGACAGGCGATGGCGACGTAGCCGAAAACGGGCAGATCGTTCACCGGCGGCAGCGCCGTCAGCACGACCCCGGCGAACAAGGCGACCCACGCGGGCCAGCGTGCGCGTACCGCCGCGACGTCCGGGTCGCTCGCTTTCAACGCCGGCGCCGGCGCGGCTTGCGCCGCTTCGCGCGCGGGAAGCGCGCTGCCCGCGACACAGGCGGCGACGCCGAGCGCGGCAAAGACCAGGACGGGCTGCAGGTCGAAGCCGAGCGCAATCGCTTCGCCGCGAAAGAAACCGGCGCCGAGATCCGGGCCGAACTCGCGTAACGCAACCCACGCGAAGGCGTGTCCGGCGGCGATCCCGGCCGCCGCGCCGACGACACCAAGCAGTGCGGCCTCGGCGAGCACCCAGCGCGAAAGCCCGCTGCGCGACAGCCCGAGCGTGCGCAGCAGGGCGAACTGCGGGCGTCGGCGCGCGAGCGACAGCGTCTGCGTTGCCAGCACGAGCATGCTCCCGGTGAACAGCGCGACCAGCGCAAGCACGTTGAGATTGACGCGATAAGCACGCGAAAGGCGCGCGGTGGCGGCGATCGTGTCCTCCGGCGCGTTCGCGATGACGCCGGGCGGCAGCAGCGCCTGCAGCCGTTGCGCGACACGTGTCGCATCCGCGCCCGGCGCGAGTCGCACGTCGATGCGCGTGATGCGCCCATGCGCATCGAAAGCGTCCTGCGCGGCTGCGATGTCCATCACCGCGTAACGCGTCGCGCGCTCGGTACCCGCGATCCCCGCGATGCGCAGCGGAAGTTCGGCGCGCCCCGATTGCACGCGCAGCGTGTCGCCTGCGACGGCGTCGAGCCAGGACGCGGCGGCGACGCTTAAGAAAACCGTGTCCCCGCGCAGCGTGTCCAGCCGATCCTTTGTCTCGCCGACGAGCGCAGGATTGATCGCGGCCGCGCGGAACACGTCGATGCCGACGATCGACAACGGTTCGGATCGCTCGCGGACCGTTGCCGTCAGTTCCACCACCGGGCTTGCGACGGCCACGCCCGGAACACCGGCAACCTGCGGATAGATCGTTTCGTCGAAACCCGCGCGCGGCCCGCGTACCTGCAAGTCGGCGCGGCCCGACAAGGTCGCGACGCCCGCCGTCAGTTCGTTCACCGCGGCGCGATTGATGATTTCGACCGCATAGCCCAATGCAACGCCGAAGGCGATCGCGACGATGGCGAGAAGGGTGCGCCCGCGCAGGAGCACCGACGCGCCGCCGCTGACGGCGCGAGCCACGGCGAACGCGGCGGTGACGCTGCGCATCGACATCCCCTAGTCGACCGCGCCGTCGGCCACGGACGCAAGGCCGCTCGCGGTGAGCCGGTAGACGACGTCGGCCGAAGCGGCGGCGGTGCGCGAATGCGTTGCCAGCACGCACGCAGCGCCGTCGCGCTTGACGGCGTTGCGCAGCAGCGCGAGCACCTGCCCCGCGCTATCGGGATCGAGGTTGCCGGTCGGTTCGTCGGCCAGCACGAGCGTCGGGCGGTGCACGAGTGCACGAGCGATCGCGACGCGCTGCAATTCGCCGCCCGACAGCTCGCGCGGGCGGCTGTGCGCGCGATCGGCGAGCGCAACGGCGCCGAGCATGTCGGCGACGCGTGTGCGCTCGGCCGCGCCATGGCGCCCTTGCAGCGCAAGCGGCAGCGCGACGTTGTCGGCGACATCGAGGTAGGGCAGCACGTGAAACGCCTGGAACACGAAGCCCATCGTCGTTCGCCGCAACGCAGTCAGCGCGTCGTCGTCTTGCGCGTCGTAATCGACACCGGCCACGGTCACCGTGCCGGCATCGGCGCGTTCGAGGCCCGCGATGACATTGAGCAGCGTCGATTTCCCGACGCCGGAAGCGCCGACGATCGCGACGTACTCGCCCGCGGCGACGTCGAGCGAGAGATTCGAAAAGATCCGGCGCGGGGCAGGGCCTGCAAACGATTTCGCGACGGCGCGCAAGCTCAACACCGCCGGAGTCTAGCCGAGCGATGCAGGCGTTGCAGTGACGTCGTCCGCCACCGTCTGCGAGGCCGGTCGCCGCGCCGGATGCGCGTGCCGGCTGCTGACGGCGTTACGCCTTCGCCGGAATGAAACGAAGCGCGACGCCGTTGTTGCAGTAGCGCAGGCCGGTGGGCGGAGGACCGTCGTCGAAGACGTGCCCGTGGTGGCCGCCGCACTTAACGCAATGATATTCGGTGCGCGGCAGGATCATCTTCGTGTCGGTGCTGGTCGCGAACACGTTCGGAATCGTCGTGAAATAGCTCGGCCAGCCGGTGCCGCTGTCGAACTTCATCGCCGACGTGAAGAGAGGCAGCGCGCACCCGGCGCAGACGAAGACACCCGCGCGATGCTCGAGATTGAGCGGGCTCGTGAACGGCCGCTCGGTGCCTTCGTGCCGCAGCACCGCGTATGCCGCAGGATCGAGCGTCTGGCGCCATTGCTCGTCGGTCTTGGTCACCGGCGTCGTGTCCGTCGCCACTTTGGCGTCCCTGGCCAGCAGCGTTTTCCACTCGCGTTGCAGCGTTGCAATGTCCTTGTCCATGCGGTTCGTGACCTTGTGCGTTTGCGCGCGCGCAGCGCCGCCCGCCAGCGCGACGGCGAGGCCCTGCAGCAACAGTCGGCGTTTCATCGGGTGACTCCGCTCGTGGGGTTCGATTGGATGCGCAGCGACGATGATCGTTCCGGATCGGGAAGCCGTCCGGCGGCTGGCGCCCTTTACGACAATCAGTCGTGTGGGTCGTGTCCGTTCTTACAGCGGCGGTCCCGCGACGGTTTCCGCGTCCGTCGGGGCCGAGGAAAAAACGTCGGTCACGACGTCGCGAATCGCGCCGAGCGCCGGCTCGTGCTCCCGGTCGCGCCGATAGATCAACGACAGCGTCGTCGACAGACGCGTCCGACCCCAGATCGCGAGTGCCCCGCGGGCGGCTTCGGCTTGCGCGACGTCCTCGCGCATCAGCGCGACGCCGAGGCCCGCGGTGACGAGCGAGCTGATGACGGCCTCGTGATCGGCCTCGACGTGCCGAACCGGCGCGATGCCGTGCGCGTCGAAAAGGCGTGTCGCGAGCACGTGATGCGTACTGATCGGCGGCGTCGTGATCCACGGCTCGGCGGCGATCGATGCCCAGTCCGCGTCGGCCAGCCGGCCGGCCCAGGCTGCGGGTACTGCGATGCGAAATGCCAGGTCTCGCAACGGCAACGCCACGATACCCGCGTGCGCGAGATCGCCGTAGTAGAACGCCGCGTCGAGTTCGTCGTCGCGGACCTTGATGAACGCCGCGCCGGAAATCTCGTGGTGGACGTCGATTTCGACCAGGGGGAAGCGTTCGATAGCTTCCCCGAGCACGGCTCCCAACCGCGTCAGACCCGGATCGCCGACGGTCCCGAGGCGAACCCGACCGCGCACTTGCCCCTGCAGGGCCAGCGCTTCGTTGCGCAGCGCCTGCGCGGCCACCAAGACCTTTTCGGCGCCGGGGAGCAGGCGCCTGCCGGCGGCGGTGAGCGACATGCCCGCGGCGCCGCGCTCGAACAGCACGACCGAAAGTTCGTCCTCCAGCGCCTTGATCTGCGCGGAAAGCGCCGGCTGGCTGACGTGCAGTCGCTCCGCCGCACGCGTCAACTGCCCGAGCTCGGCAACCATGGCGAAGCTTCTGATCTGATACAGCTCCATCTTGGCGATTACTTGTTTAATCAGTCACTTGCAAGCAAGTGCGTACGCGCTTCGACCCGATCAGCAAAACCGATGACCTGCTTCCAAAACGACGATTTGACTGCGCTTGCAACCACCCCTATGTTGGGATTGTGCGGCGCAACAATGCGCCGCATCCAGGCGCCCACAAGGCGGAACAAAGGGGACGACATGAGCTACGAGCAGACGTCGCCGAGCGCGGCGGAACTGTACTTCAACCACGGCATCTTCGGCCAACTGTACATGCTGATCGCCGAGGCGCTGCGGCGGGGCGCTCCGCGGCGCACGGCCGCAACCCGCGAACCGGTGGGTGCGCAGGCCAGGTGGTTCGATCGTCTCGACGGATGGTTCTGGCGCCAACAGCAGGCCGAGCGCGAGGCCTATCTCGCCGCGTCGGTCGACGTGTTCGAACTCGAACGGCGCCTGGAAGCGCTCGACCGGGGCCGCGAGGCGCGCTACTACTGACGCTTCACCGCGCTTCAGCGCGCTGACTCAGAGGAGTCCTTCCAGTAGCTGTACGTCGACGGCCGGCCCGAGTTCCAGGTCGCCGGCGTCGGCGGTCAGGACGATGAAGCAGTTGGCCTGCGACATCGACGACAGGATGCCGGAACCCTGATCGCCGGTCGTGCGCACCGTGTAGCCGCCCGCGGGCTCGGGCGTCAGGACACCGCGTTGAAACTCCGTACGGCCCGGGACCTTGCGGATCGCCTTCCCGAGGCGCGCCTTGAACAGCGGCGCGGGTGCCACGTCGCGGCGTCCCTGCAGAATCAGCAGCGCGTC
>DASSEA010000039.1:0-2753 GCA_035696805.1 Casimicrobiaceae bacterium | reverse complement strand
GCGCTTCTGCAGCCCGTAGGGCAGGCGGCCGACCGGCGTCTTGCGGATGTGCTGGATCTCGAGGAAGTCGATGATCTCCTCGACCTTGCGCCGATTCTCGAGCTCCTCGCGCCGGGCGCGGCCCCACCAGACCGCCTGCTCGACGAACGACGCGCGCATCTTGAGGTTGCGCCCCGTCATGATGTTGTCGAGCACGCTCATGCCGCGGAACAGCGCGATGTTCTGGAACGTCCGCGCGATCCCGTGCGCCGCGGCATCGTGCGTATTCATGTCGCGGCGCGGCGTGCCGCGAAACGTGATCGTCCCCTGTTGCGGGCGGTACACGCCGTTGATCACGTTCAGCATCGAGCTCTTGCCCGCGCCATTCGGGCCGATGATCGCGCGCACTTCGTGTTCGCGGACGTCGAACGTGACGTCGGTCAGCGCCTTCACGCCGCCGAACGCCAGCGAAATGCGGTCGAGCGCAAGAATGACGTCACCGATTCGCCGCCCGCCTTTGGGGGCAGGCTGCACCGTGCTCGCGGGCGCGACATCGACCGGAGCGCCCACGGGCGTGGCCATGTCAGGCGGCAACGGGGAGCCTTGCGGGTGTGACGACGCGCGCGTCCTGAATGCGCAGGTCCGCGGCGACGAGGCCCGTGCGACCGTCTTCGAACCGCACCAGCGTTTCGATGTGCTCGACGTCACGGCCGCCGTACAACGCGTCGATCAGTACGCCGTATTTCTCCGCGACGAAGCCGCGCCTCACCTTGCGCGTGCGCGTCAACTCGTCGTCGTCCGGATCGAGTTCCTTGTGCAGGATGAGAAATCGTCGGATCTGCGAATCCGCAAGTCCCGGCTCGGCGGCGAGTTCGACGTTCACCTTCTCGACGCACTCGCGGATCAGGTCGTAGACCTCGGGCTTGGCCGCAAGGTCGGTGTAGCCCGAATACGCGATCCCGCGGCGCTCGGCCCAGTTGCCCACCGAGCCGACGTCGATGTTGATGAACGCACACACCTGGTCGCGGCCGGCACCGAACGCGACCGCCTCCTTGATGTGAGGGAAGAACTTGAGCTGGTTCTCGATGTAGTTCGGCGCGAACATCGCGCCGGTCGAGAGCTTGCCGACATCCTTCGCACGATCGATGATCTTGAGCTGGCCGCTCGGTTCGATGAGGCCGGCGTCGCCCGTGTGGAAAAAGCCCTGATCGTCGATCGATTCTGCCGTGGCGTCGGGCCGCTTGTAATACTCCTTCAGCAGCATCGGCCCACGAACGAGGACTTCGCCGTTGTCCGCAATCGTCAGCTCGACGCCCGGCGCGGCCGTGCCGACCGTATCGAAATGAACTCCACGGTCGGGTTGCAGGCACACGTACGCACAGGTTTCGGTCGATCCGTAAAGCTGCTTCAGGTTGACGCCGATCGACCGGTAGAAACGAAACAGATCGGGGCCGATCGCGGCGCCCGCCGTGTACGCAACCCGAATGCGGCTCATGCCGAGCACGTTGCGCAGCGGCCCGAACACGAGCAGGTTGCCGAGCGCATATTGAATGCGGTCTCCGACCGACACCGCCTTGCCGTCGAGCATTTCGGCGCCGCAACGGCGCGCGACCTCCGTGAAATGCGCAAACAGCCGTCGCTTGATCCAGCTCGCGTCCTCCATCCGGATCATCACCTGCGTGAGCAGGTTCTCGAATATCCGCGGCGGCGCGAAGTAATACGTCGGGCCGATCTCGCGCAGGTCGGTCATCACCGTATCGCCGGATTCGGGACAGTTGATCGTGAAGCCGACGAACACCCATTCTGCGAAGGAGAACAGGTGGTCGCCGACCCAGGCCATCGGCAGATACGACAGCACGCTGTCCTCGGCGCGCAGGTGGTCGAATTCAGCGCTGCCGCGCGCGGCCGCAACAAACGCCGCGTGCGTCTGTCGCACGCCTTTCGGCTTGCCGGTCGTGCCTGACGTATACAGCATCACCGACACGTCGTCGGCGCGCCCGCTCGCGATCTGCTCGTCGTAGAAGCCGGGATGCGCACGGTCGAACGCGCGGCCCTTCTCCTGCAGCCGCTCGAAGCTCGTGACGCCGTCGTAGTTGCGCAGGCCGCGCGGGTCGTCGTAGTAGATGTGCGCGAGCGTCGGCACCTGCGGCGCGGCCTCGAGCAGCTTGTCGACCTGCTCCTGGTCCTCGACCAGCGCGTAATCGATCTCGGCGTCGTTCAGCACGTACACGAACTCCGCCGCCGGCGCGTCCTGATACATCGGAACCGGAACGCCGCGAAGCACCTGCGCGGCGAGCATCGCCCAATACAGGCGCGGCCGGTTGTCGCCGACGATGGCGAGATGCATGCCGGGCTTGAACCCTTCGGCGGCAAGGCCGCAGGCGAGTGCGCGCACTTCGTCGGCGACCTCGGCCCACGTCCACGTCTGCCAGATGCCGAGATCCTTTTCGCGCGTGGCGGGATGGCCGGCTCGCACGCGCGCGTGATGCAGCATCAGGCGCGGAAACGTGTCGAGCTTCTCCTCCATCGTCGGCTCCTCTGCGAGGTTCGCCCGCGGCTCGTGCGGTCGCTCGGCGGCCGGTTATGGTACGGGCGATCGGGAGCGTCGCGCAATGCGGGAAGCCCCAAACGGTTCAGCCGACGCCGAAAGGAAAGTCGATTGCGAACAGCCAGCGTCCATCCGGTTGCCGGCGCAGCACTTCGACGCTCTGCCCCGTCATCGTCGATGGATTGCCGTCGGGCCCGTGCATCGCGAGCCGCCATTGGGCACTGAC
>DASSEA010000038.1:0-2029 GCA_035696805.1 Casimicrobiaceae bacterium | reverse complement strand
ATCATCTCCGAGGTGGCGTTGAGCTTCATCGTGCACGAGCCCAGCGGAATCATCGCCCGATCGAGCGCTAAGTCCTTGTCTGCGAGCTTGCGCAGATAGCGCAGCATCTTGGTTTCGCTGCGATGCCGGCTGAAGACCGGATGCGTGAGGAATGCCGACGTTCGCGCGAGCGCCGTCGGAATCCTCGACTTGATCATTGCATCGATCGCGTCGACGTCGAACGAAACATCGCCGCCGACGAATGCGCGCCACAGCGCGACGACGTCGTCTCGAGTCGTCGTCTCGTCGAACGAAATCCCAATCGACGAGGCATCGATAAGTCGCACGTTGTAGCCAGCGTCGAGCGCACGCGCGACAATTGCAGGCGTTGCGGCGCCGGTTGCAAACGTCGTCGTGTCGAAAAACGTCGCCGTCTCGCTCGCAATCCCAAGCCGCGCGAGACCTTCGACGAATATCGAAGTCAGGCGGTTCACGCGCCGCGCAACCGTCGTCAGGCCTTCGGCGCCGTGATAGACGGCGTACATGCCGGCCATCACGGCAAGCAGCACCTGCGCCGTGCAGATGTTCGATGTCGCTTTCTCGCGCCGGATGTGCTGCTCGCGCGTCTGCAGCGCAAGGCGGTACGCGAGTGCGCCACTCGCATCGACGGTGACGCCGACGAGCCGGCCGGGCAGCGACCGCTTGAACGCATCGCGCGTCGCGAGGAATGCGGCATGCGGGCCGCCGAATCCCATCGGCACGCCGAAGCGCTGTGACGAGCCGACGACGACATCCGCACCCCATTCGCCCGGCGGCGTGAGCAGCGTCAACGCCAGGAGGTCGGTCGCGACGACGACGAGCGCGCCGGAAGCGTGTGCCGCCTCGACGAGCGTGCGGTAATCGTCGATCGAGCCGTCGGCGGCGGGATACTGCAACAGGATGCCGAAGGCGCCGGCATCCGCTGCGTCCTTCGCGGCGCCGGTGACGACTTCGATGCCGAGCGGCGTTGCGCGCGTGCGCACGACATCGAGTGTCTGCGCGAAGACGTCGGCGGCGACGAAGAAGCGAGTACTTTTCGATGCGCCGACGCGCTGGCACAGCATCATCGCTTCGGCGGCAGCCGTCGCTTCATCGAGCATCGACGCGTTGGCGATCGGCATGCCGGTCAGCTCGCACACCATCGTCTGGAAATTGAGCAACGCTTCGAGACGGCCCTGTGAAATCTCAGGCTGATAAGGCGTGTATGCCGTGTACCACGCCGGATTCTCGAGCACGTTGCGGAGGATGACGGCCGGCGTTTCGGTGCCGTAATAACCCTGTCCGATGACGGATTTGACGACGCGGTTTTCCGCGGCAAGGCACCCGAGCTTTGCGAGCGCTTCGGCTTCCGTGCAAGGCGGCGGCAGTGGCAGCGGATCGTCGAGCCGGATCGCTCTCGGTACGACCGCATCCATCAATGCGTCCATCGACGCGAAGCCGAGCGCATCAAGCATTGCAGCTTGCGCATCGTCCGACGTGCCGATGTGACGGTGCACGAATGCGTCGTGGTCCTCGAGCGACGCGAGCGCGCCTTCGCGTTTGATTTGATCGTCCATCGATCGCAACGCGCGTCAGGCTTCGGCGATCAACCGCGAATACGCGGCAGCGTCCATGAATCGCTCGAGCTCGGCGGCGTCGGTCGGCTTGAGCTTGAAGAGCCACGCGTCGTACGCATTCTCGTTCACGGCCTCGGGCGCGCCCGACAGCGATTCGTTGCCGGCGACGATCGTGCCGGCGAGCGGCGCGTAGACGTCGCTCGCCGCCTTGACCGACTCGACGATCGCGCAGGCTTCGCCCGCCGCCACCGTGCGGCCCGACTTCGGCAGCTCGACGTAGACGAGGTCACCGAGCGCCGCCTGCGCGTGGTCGGTGATGCCGATCGTCACGGTGCCATCGGCCTCCGTTCGAATCCATTCATGGCTCTCCGTGTACTTGAGATCCGTCGGCAAATTCATCGGTGTCTCCTCGTTGTGTTGTTTAGGTTCGCTCGTTCACGTTGCGATGACGTTGC
>DASSEA010000037.1:0-6979 GCA_035696805.1 Casimicrobiaceae bacterium | reverse complement strand
GTAATTGTTCTTGCGCGCGATCCACCAGGTCGTCAGGCCGAGCATGGTGGCGAGCACGACGCCGGGGACGATGCCGGCGATGAAGAGCTGCCCGACCGACGAGTTCGTCGCGACCGCGTACATCACCATGACGATCGAAGGCGGGATCAGGATGCCGAGCGCGCCCGACGTCGTGATGACGCCCGCACCGAATCGCGCCGGGAACCCCTGGCGCAGCATCGCCGGCAGAACGATGCTCCCGATCGCGACGACCGTGGCCGGCGAGCTTCCCGATACCGCCGCGAACAGCGCGCAGGCCACGACGCCCGCCAGCCCGAGACCGCCGAACCAGTGGCCGACGATGGCGGACGCGAAATTGATCATCCGGCGCGCGACGCCGCCGTGGGTGAGGAAGGCGCCGGCCAGGATGAAGAACGGGATCGCCATGATCTCGAACTTCTCGATGCCGGTGAAAAGCTTGAGCGCGACCGATTCGATCGGCACCGTCGTCATCGTGAACAGGTACGTGAGCACGGTGAGGCCGAGCGAGATCGAGATCGGCATCCCCGTCAGCATCAGGCCGAACAGCAGCGCGAAAATGATCCAGGGGTTCGCGACGGCGACGCCGGCGAGCTTCAGTCCGACCGGAATGCCGATGATGAGGATCGGGATCAGCGCGGGCCAGCGCACGTGGCGGATCGGTGCCGCGGGGGCGAGGGTGCTCATGGCCTGCTCACGGGCGCGGGGTGCAGATCGGGTACGTTCTGCACGGTCTCGATGCCCTCGACGTGCGCGACGTCGTGGTGCGGCAGGTCACCGGTGCGCCAGAAGTTCCATGCGACCTGCAGGAAACGGAAGCACATCAGGTACGAGCCGAGCGGGATGCACAGGTAGACGATCCACTTCGGCAGCTCGAGGTCCGGCGACACCGAGTCCGTGTGCGCGATGTCCCACGTGAACGTGGCGCCGAGCGTGCCGACGATGCCCGTGAACAGCGCGCCGGCGAGCAGCCCGAACAGCACGTAGAACCTGCGCGTGTCCGGCGGCAACCGGTTGATCATGACGTCGACGCCGACGTGGATGCCGGTGCGCACGCCGTACGCGGCGCCGAACTTCGCCATCCACACGAACATGTAGATGCAAAGCTCCTGCGCCCACGACAGGTCGATCTTGAGCAGCGCGTCCTGCAGGCCCGGGATCGGCAAGCCGGCCGCGTAACGGTGCGCGACCGCGACGAAAATCAGCAGCGTCGCGGCGCCCATGAGGAACGCAATCAGCACTTCCTCGAGACGATCGAGCAGCTTCACGTTGCGTCCTCCGGAGAGCGGGGGTTCACGGCCGCCGCGTCGCTTTCACGCGCATACTCGCCGCTCGCCGCGGGCCGGCGACGAGCGGCGTCGTTCGCGTCAGGGCTTGAAGCCCGTTTCCTTGTACACCGCCTCGATGACGTCCTTGCCGATCCGCGACTCGTTCTCCTTGTGCACGGGGACGAGCGCCTTCTTGAGCGCCGCTTTCTCGGCGTCGGTCAGCGCGATGATCTCGGTCTTGCCGCTCTTTTTCACCGCCTCGATCGCGTCGTCGTTCTCCTTCTTGGCGATGTCGTTCGCGTACTTCGTCGCGTCCTTCATCGAGCTTTCGAGCGCGCTCTTGACGTCCGCGGGCAGGCCGTCCCAGAACTTCTTGTTGACGATGACGGCATAGCCTAGATAGCCGTGATTGGTCAGCGCGAGGTACTTCTGCACCTCGTGCATCTTCTGCGTGTAGAAGTTGGACGGCGGGTTCTCGGTGCCATCGACGACGCCCGTCTGCAGCGCCTGATACACCTCGGAAAACGCCATCACCTGCGGCAGCGCGCCGAGCGCCTTCATCTGGTCGCCGAGCACCTTCGACGACTGGATGCGCATCTTCAGACCCTTGTAATCCGCGGGCACCCGCAGCGGCTTGTTCGCGCTCATGACCTTGAAGCCGTTGTCCCAATACGCGAGCCCGACGATGCCCTTGCCCTCGAGCTTCTTGAACAGGTTCCTCCCCACCTGGCCCTCGGTGATCTTGTGCAGTTCGTCGTAGCTGTCGAACATGTACGGCAGGTCGAACACCTCGAAGTCGCGCACGCCGAGCGGCCCGAACTTCGCGAGCGACGGCGCGAGCATCTGCACCGAGCCGAGCTGCAGCGCTTCCATTTCTTCGCCGTCCTTGAACAGCGAGCTGTTCGGATAGACCTCGACCTTGACGCGCCCCTTCGTGCGTTCCTCGGCAAGCTTCTTGAATTGCTCGGCGCCCTTGCCCTTCGGCGTGTCGACGGCGACGACGTGGCTGAACTTGATGACGACCGGCTGCTGGGCGAATGCGCCCGGCGTGACGAGGGCGAGCGCTGCACACAGCGCGGTGAGGGTCTTCAGTTTCATCGGGATCTCCGGGAAGAGGAAGGGCGCGCGCAGGCGAATGGCAATGATGCCACGCCGGGCGCGTTCATGCCGAGGCGTGCCAGTCGACGATCAGCGCCGGCTCGCCCCGCTCGGCGGCGAACGCCGCGTCGACGCCGATCGGCGCAACGGCCGCAAGCGACTCGTTGCAGTAGACGCGGGGGACGGCCGGCCGCTCCCAGCGCGGCACGCCGGCCTCGCGCAACAGCTCGGCGACTTGCCGCCGCGCGGCACGACCCGCGGGCTGCAGCCGCTCGCCCGGCGCGCCGCTGCGAATCGTGATCGCGCAATGGGCCAGATGCCGGGTCGCGATTCCCGGGCCATACCCGCGGACGAGTCGCAGCGTGCCGTGCGGCAGACCGATGGTCTCGGTGCCATACCAGTCGATTCGGTACGCCGGCAGCGGCAACCGATGCACGATCACCCGCCCGCGATGCACGCCGATCTCGGCGCCTTGGTGCCCAATCGCAATCCGTGCGTCATCGCCAGCGTGCGCGAGCTGCTGCAGCATTTGCGTGAGCCGGGCGTTCGACGGCGCGGCGAGCCCGCGTTCGCGCAGGAACCAGCGCAGCAGGTTGCGCGCGCGGCGTGCGTCGAGCGACGCAAGCACCGCGCGGTCGAGCGTGGCGCCGTCGAACGCAGCCGCCGCGTCGATACGCGCAAGGTCGTCGAGCAGCGCCGCCGCATCCGCCTGCAGTGCCGCTGCGCGCAGGAGCGTCGACGGATAACCGGGGGCGATGCGGCGCAGCGCCGGAACGACGTCGCGCCGCAGCGCATTGCGCCGATAACGCGTATCGGCGTTCGAATCGTCCTCGACGTAGCGATACGCGATCCGGTGCGCGTACGCGTCGATCTGGTCGCGCGCAAAGCCGAGCATCGGTCGCAGCCACCAGATGCGCCCGTCGAAACGCGCGGCCGGCATTCCGGCGAGACCGCGGGGCCCGGCGCCGCGAAAGAGCTGCAACAGCGTCGTTTCCGCCTGATCGTCGGCGTGATGGCCAAGCAGGATCGCGGCGACGCCGTGTGCATCCGCCATCGCGGAGAGCGCGGTGTAGCGCGCACTGCGCGCCGCCGCTTCGACGCCCGTCCGCGACGCGGACGCCACCCGGACCTGTTCCGCGTGGTATTCGATGCCGTGCGCCGCGCAGAGGCCGCGCGAGAACTTCGCCCACGTTGCGGCGTGCTTCGACAGGCCGTGATCGACGTGGAACGCGATCATCTCGACGCGCGCCGCGCTCACGATTTCGAGCGCGGCGTGAAACAGCGCGACCGAATCGCGTCCGCCGGAAAGCGCAATCGCAATGCGGCCGCCGTCGGGCAGCGCGCGCGCCAGCGCTTCCGCGACGGCGGCGGGCAATGCCTTGCGCCCCTTGGCCGCGCCGCCGCGAGCGTACGATCGGCTCGCGCGCGGCGCAGGGTCACCCGGCGGAGATCTCCTTGTAGCGCCCATAGGCGAGGATCTTGTCTTCGCGCGCTTCGAGGAGCGTGTCGATCGATTGCTCCTGCAGGTGACGCAGCGCCTCGGTCAACGCCTTGCGCAGCGCCACCATCATCGCAGCGTGATCGCGGTGCGCGCCGCCGAGGGGCTCGTTTACGACCTTGTCGATGAGACCGAGCTGCTTCAGCCGACCCGCCGTGATGCCGAGCGTTTCCGCGGCTTCCGCCGCGTGATCCACGGACTTCCAGAGGATCGACGCGCAGCCCTCGGGCGAAATCACCGCATACGTCGCGTACTGCAGCATCAGCGTAAGGTCGCCGATCGCGATGGCGAGCGCGCCTCCGGAGCCACCTTCGCCGATGACGGTGACGATGATCGGAACGCGCAGGCCGGCCATCTCGTAGAGACTGCGGCCGATCGCCTCGGATTGCCCGCGTTCCTCGGCACCGATACCGGGATACGCACCCGGGGTGTCGACGAACGTGAACAGCGGCACGCCGAACTTTTCTGCGAGCTTCATGAGCCGCAGCGCCTTGCGATAGCCCTCGGGCCGCGGCATGCCGAAGTTGCGGTGAATCTTTTCCTTGGTGTCGCGCCCTTTTTGCTGGCCGAGCACCATGCATGGAATGCCGTTGAAGCGCGCGAGCCCGCCGATGATCGCCGGATCGTCGGCGTACGAGCGATCGCCGTGCAATTCGTGGAAATCGGCGAACAGGCCGCCGATGTAATCCTGCGTATAAGGGCGCTGCGGGTGCCGCGCGACCTGCGCGATTTGCCACGCGGACAGCTTGCTGTAGATGTCGCGCGTGAGCTGCTGGCTGCGCTTCGTGAGACGCGTGATCTCGTCGGAGATGTCGACGGCGGAGTCTTCGTGAACGTAGCGCAGCTCGTCGATCTTCTGCTGCAGTTCGGCGATCGGCTGCTCGAAATCGAGGAAGGTCTGCTTGACCGCCATAGTGGCAGGATTCTAGCGCCGCGTCGTGCCGGACAGGGCGGGCACGGCGCCGACGCGGCCGCGCCACGCGGCGAACGCCTGGTTTGCGAACACCGCCCCAAGGACGATCGCGCCACCGGCGAGCGTCGCGTGACCGGGGTGTTCGTTCATCAGCAGCCACACCCACAGGGGACCCAGAATCGGTTCGAGCAGGGCAAGGAGGCCGAGCTCGGTCGCCGACAGGTGCTTCGACGCGGCCGTCGCGAGCAGGCAACCGGCACCCAGTTGCACTGAACCCATGACGGCGAGAATCACGAGGTCACGCAGCGTTGCCTCGAACGGCGTGGCGAAGGCGATTGCCGCGACGCCCGACAGCACACCGGCAATCAATACCTGCGGCAACATGTCGACGGTCGCGTGGAACTTGCGCAGGACGGTCAACTGCGCCGCGAAGCAGCACGACACGCCGAGCGCCAGCACGTTTCCGGCGAGACGGCCGCCGTCCGCCGACTGCGCGAACATCACCACGATGCCCACGAACGCCACCGACATCGCGAGCCACGTGCGCGCCGGTACCGCCTCCTTCAGGATCCAGCGCGCTGCGAGCGCCGCGAGAAACGGCGAGACGCTCATCAGGATGTTCGTGTTGGCGACGGTGGTGCGCGTCAGCGATCCGATGAAAAAGAAGAACGTGCCGGCCAGGAACGCACCGGCGAGGATGCCCGGCAGGCCCGCACGAACGACGGCGCGCGGCATTGCGCGGCCATGCCTGACGAGCAGCACGCCGACGACGAACAACGTCATGAACAGGCTGCGCCAGAACACGATCTCCCAGGCACCGGTGATCGACAGCTGGCGCACGAGAAAGCCGCCCGACGACCAGCACGTTGCCGCGACGATCATGAACAGGACGGCACGCGAATGCGCGGGCGCCGGGCGCTGCAGCATGGGGAGCGGGGACGCGTTCAAAAGGTCGCGATTGTACCGTTCGCTCCGCAGAGCGTCGTGCGACCGCCGCGCTCGTCATGCGAAGTCGACGTCGGCGTCGCGCCCCATCGCCGATGCGATCGCCGCGAAATCGTCGCGCGGCACGCGCGCAAGCCCGAAGCGGAACGCGGCACCCCAGTTGGCCTTGCTGCGAATGAACGTCAACTGCTCGAGCAGCGGCTTGATCGGCGCAGGCGTCGCGTCGAAATACGCGGCAGGGCGGCGGAACGTCTGGCCGGCTTCGGGCGCCTGCGTCTCGTAGATCGGGCCTTCCGCGACGCGACCGATCGCCGTGAACGCCTGCAGCACAGGGCCGCGCGGATACGTTGCGCGCGGCGAGTAGAACGCGAGGCCATCGCCCGGCTGCAGCCGCTCAAGCGGCCCGGCCTTGCCATGATTCAACTGGACGAATCCATCGGCAACGGCGGTTTCGACGTGATCGTGCGATGCCACGCCTATCCAGTAGCGTCGTTCGGCCATGGGCGGTCTCCTCGGCAATCGGTTTCGACGCAAACGATCTTGCAGCGTGCACGTCAGGCGCGCCATCGGACCAACGGATGAGGCAGTCACTCCTATAATCGGCGTCTTCGACAAGGGCACACGGGATTTCGATTCGATGAACGCGCATCGCATTGCCGTCATACCCGGCGACGGCATCGGCAAGGAAGTCGTGCCGGAAGGCCTGCGGGTGCTCGAGGCGGCCGCGGCGCGATTCGAGATCGCGTTCGAATTCGCGCATTTCGACTGGAACTGCGACTACTACGCGCGAACGGGCCGGATGATGCCCGAGGACTGGTTCGAAACGCTGGCGCCGTTCGAAGCGATTTTCTATGGCGCCGTCGGCTGGCCCGCGACCGTTCCCGATCACGTATCGCTGTGGGGATCGCTGATCCAGTTCCGCCGCCGCTTCGACCAGTACGTCAATCTGCGGCCTTGCCGGCTGATGCCGGGCATCGCGACGCCGCTGGCGCACCGCAAGGCGGGCGACATCGACTTCGTCGTCGTGCGCGAGAACACCGAGGGCGAGTATTCGTCGGTGGGCGGCAGGATGTACGAGGGCACCGAGCGCGAGATCGTCTTCCAGCAATCGTGCTTCTCGCGCAAGGGCGTGGATCGCATCCTCGAGTTCGCGTTCGAGCTCGCGCAGTCGCGCCCGAAGAAGCACCTCACGTCGGCCACGAAGTCGAACGGGATCTCGATCACGATGCCGTACTGGGA
>DASSEA010000036.1:0-10330 GCA_035696805.1 Casimicrobiaceae bacterium | reverse complement strand
ATTTCCTGCATGCGCGGATTCCCCGCGGGTTTCGCGAGGATCCAGCGGATCGAAACTGCGCCATAGACGATCGCTGCAACCGCGCAGACGAGCGCGAAGATCAGCGGAGTGGACATCGAAATCTCCCTTGTCGGAACATGGATCGTGAACGACGGCGCGCGCCATTCTGCGGGGCGCGATGCTTGCGGCGGGCTCGTCCGATGGAAGTCCGCGAAGCCGCACCGGCCGTTCTCTTTGGCGGCAGGACGCTCGGAGCTGCCCGGGCCGCCCAAAACTCGCTATTTTGCCAGCGCGCGGTCCAAAAAGTCGAGCCGGTCCTGTCCCCAGAAGAGCTCGCCGCCGCAGACGTAGGTGGGAGCACCGAACACGCCGCGGTCGATGGCTTCCTGCGTGAGCACCGCGTAGCGCATTGCGATGTCGGCTGCGTTCGCGCGTTCAGCGAGCACGGCGGCGTCGAGTCCCTGCGCCGTCGCGATCGCCGCGAGCGTCGCCGCGTCGGCGATGTTTCGATCCTCGGCCCACACCGCCCGGCCTTGCGCGAAGGCGAGATCGAGCGCGACGTCGACGCTTTGCTCGAGCGCCGCCAGCACCCAGCGCGATGCGAGATCGGCCGAGATGGGAAAGTGCGCCGGTTGCGCTTTGAGCGGCACGCCGAGATGGTGCGACCAGCGCTTCAGTTCGACCAGCCGATACGCCTGCCGCTGCGGCGCGCGCTTCGACAACGGCAGACCGCCGGATACGGGAAACACCTGGCCGAGGTTGATCGGCTTTACGGCGATGGTTGCGCCATGCCGGCGCGCGATGGCGACGAAGCGTGCGTGCCCAAGGTACACGAACGGCGAGATCGGCGTGAAGTAGTAATCGACGTGCCCGCTCACGTGCGTTGCCGTCAGATGTCGAACGTCGCCGCGAGCTTCTTCGGCACCGCGACATTGCGCAGGCGCACGTACCGCGGCAGCCCGTCCCGGTACGGCGGCGGCGCTTCGCCCTTGATCAGCGGCGCGAGATACAGGCGGGCTTTGCCGGTGATGCCGTATCCGTCGCCGCTGATGAAGTCGCGCGGCAGCATCTTTTCGCGGTTGGCTATCTCGGTAAGCGGCGCAATGCCGATCTTCCATCGATACGGCCGATCCGATACGCGGACGATCGCCGGCATCACCGCGTTGTGTCCATCTAGGGCGAGCTTCACCGCCGCCCGGCCCACCGCATACGACTGCTCGAGATCGGTTTTAGACGCGAGGTGCCGCGCGGCACGCTGCAGGTAATCGGCGACCGCCCAGTGGTACTTGTAGCGCAGCCGGTCCTGGACGAGTTTCGCGATCAACGGGCCGACACCGCCGAGTTGCGCGTGTCCGAAGGCGTCCTTCGTTCCCGCCTCCGCCATCAGCTTGCCTTCGGCGTTTTGCAGTCCTTCCGAGACGCCGACGCAGCAGTACCCGACCGCCTCGACGCGGGCCTGCACGGCGGCCATGAACTTCGCCTCGTCGAACGGAATCTCGGGAAACAGCAGCACCAGCGGAATCGGCGTGCGGGCGTCCTCCGCCATACCGACCGCCGCGGTGATCCACCCGGCATGCCGGCCCATCACTTCGAGCACGAACACCTTGGTCGACGTCTTGGCCATCGACGCGACATCGAACGCAGCTTCGCGCATCGACGTCGCGACGTATTTGGCGACCGACCCGAACCCCGGGCAGTTGTCGGTGACCGCGAGGTCGTTGTCGACGGTTTTCGGCACGTGCACGGCGGTCAGCGGATAGCCGAGCGCCTTCGCGATCTGCGCGACCTTGAGGCACGTATCCGCCGAATCGTTGCCGCCGTTGTAGAAGAAGTAGCCGATGTCGTGCGCGCGAAACACGTCGATCAGCCGCTCGTATTGCGCGCGGCTCTCGTCGATGCCCTTCAGCTTGTAGCGGCATGAACCGAAAGCGCCGGCCGGCGTATGACGCAGCGCCGCGATGTCGCGCGCCGATTCCTTGCTCGTGTCGATCAGGTCTTCGGTGAGCGCACCGATGATGCCGTTGCGTCCCGCAAACACGCGGCCGATCCGCGCGCGATGCGCGCGAGCCGTTTCGATGACGCCGGCCGCGCTCGCGTTGATGACGGCGGTGACACCGCCCGATTGCGCGTAGAACGCGTTGCGCTTGTCCATCGTCGCCTCCGTTGTCGTCGCGTCGCAGCAGCGACGGTCAACTGCGCAGCGCGGCGAAGCAGGCGTCGCGAATGCCTTCCACCGTGTCGAGCCCGTTCACCTTCCGGTATCGCGGCGCGTCCGGATCGCCGCTCGCCTCCCACTTCGTGTAATACGTGACGAGCGGCTCCGTTTGCGCGTGGTAGACGGCGAGCCGGTTCATCACCGTTTCCTCCCGATCGTCGATGCGCTGGATCAGCGGCTCGCCGGTCACGTCGTCGTGGCCCGTCGCCTTCGGCGGATTGAACTTGACGTGATACGTACGGCCCGAGGGCAGGTGCACCCGTCGTCCGCTCATGCGCTCGACGATTGCGGCGTCCGGCACGTCGATTTCGATCACGTAATCGAGGCCGATGTGCGCATCCTTCAACGCATCGGCCTGGGGAATCGTCCGCGGAAAACCGTCGAACAGATAGCCGGACCTGCAATCGGGCTGCGCGAGCCGGTCCGTGACCAGGCCGACGATGATGTCGTCCGAAACGAGCGAGCCGCGGTCCATCACCTGCTTGGCAGCCCGGCCGAGCGGTGTTCCGGCCTTGATGGCCGCCCGCAGCATGTCGCCGGTGGAGATCTGCGGGATCGAGTACCTGTCGCGGATGAACGCCGCCTGCGTGCCTTTGCCCGCACCGGGCGGGCCCAACAGGATCAATCGCATCGATGTGGCTCTGGTTGGCGGGTCCGGTACCCGCGACGGGCGCGTCGTACGCGTCGAATGTTACCCGAGCAGCTTGCGCACGCGCGCCAGATCCTCCTCGGTGTCCACGCCCGGTGCCGGGGTGCCGGTCGTGATCTCGACGGCGATCCGGTAGCCGTGCCACAACGCGCGCAATTGCTCGAGCGCTTCGAAGCGTTCGATCGGCGCGCTCGCGAGCGATGGAAACGCTCGCAGAAACGCGACACGGTACGCATACAGACCGTAGTGCCGATAAAGCGGCAGGCCGGCGGGAATCGTTCGGCCGCCACCGGCGAATGCGGCGCGCGCCCAGGGGATCGTCGCGCGGCTGAAATAGAGTGCGTAGCCGGCCTGGTCGAGCACGACCTTGACGACGTTCGGATTGAACGCCTCGTCAGCGTCGTCGATCGGATGGCACGCGGTCGCCAGCGCCGCGTCGGGGCGTTCGGCGAGCAACGCCGCCACGCGCCGGATCAACGCGCCATCGAGCAAGGGTTCGTCGCCCTGCACGTTCACGACGATGTCGTCATCTTCGAGCGCGAGCAGCGACGCGGCCTCGGCGAGGCGATCGGTACCGGTCGCGTGCTCGGCGCGGGTCAAGACGACGTCGACACCGTGCGCACGTGCGGCTTCCGCGATGCGCACATCGTCGGTCGCGATGACGACGCGCGTGGCGCCGCTCTCCCGCGCGCGCTCGGCGACGCGAACGACCATCGGCCGGCCACCGAGATCCGCGAGCGGCTTGCCCGGCAGGCGCGACGACGCGTAACGCGCGGGAATGAGAACGATGAAGCCGGCGGCGCGGGAAAGTCCGTTCACGTCCCGCGAACCCCGGAACGCGTCAGGCGTTCCCGAGCGCTTCCCATTCTTCCGGCGACAGCTTGCGCGCCTCCTCTTCGAGCATCACCGGAATGCCGTCGCGGATCGGATACGCAAGGCGCGCCGAGCGCGACACGAGCTCGTTGCGTGCGCGGTCATGGATCAACGGGCCCTTGGTGACCGGGCACACGAGCATCTCGAGCAGCTTGGGGTCCATCGACTTTCTCCATGACCAGGTCGACGAGACGCGGATCGATGCGCGCGGCGATCGGGAGCATCCACATGCGCGCGTCTGCGAACGCCTGGCATTTTACCGCGTCCTTCTCCGTCATCAGGACGGCGCGGGCGCGCGGATACGCGAGATCGTCGCGAACGTAGCGATGATGATCGGGAAATGGATGCGTCGCGCCGGTGAAGCCGCCGGCGCGGAGCGTGGCAAAGAAACGTTCGGGGTGCGCAATCCCCGCGATGGCGACCGTCGCGGCGTCGTGCAGCAATGCGACGTCGAATACGCGGCTCGCATCGACGAGATTGCGCCACGGCTGCGGCGCATAGCGCATTGTAAATTCCCGCGGCGGCCCGTTCGCGGGTGCGTGAACGCCGGATTCAAGCGTGACGATCGCATCGACGCTCGCGAGCCGCGAGGGCGGTTCGCGCAGCGGCCCCGCCGGAAGCAGCAATCGATTGCCGAGCACGCGTGCGCCGTCGATCACCGCGATCTCGACATCGCGCGCAAGTGCATAGTGCTGCAAGCCGTCGTCGGTGACGATGACGTCGACCTGCGGATGCGCCGCCAGCAGCGCCTGCGCAGCGGCGGCTCGGTCGACGCCGACGAACACCGGCACTCCGGTTGCAGCCAGCAGCAACGGTTCGTCGCCGACGTCGCCGGGATCGTCCCCGATATCGACGCCGCGCGTAGCCGTCGCGCGTCGCCCATAACCGCGGCTCACGATGCCGGGACGTCGCCCGCGCGCACGCAGCGCGTCGACGAGCGCGATGACGAGCGGCGTCTTGCCGGCGCCGCCCGCCGTCAGGTTACCGACGACGATGACGGGCACGCGCAGGCGAACGCGCTGCAGCCAGCCGTTTCGATACGCAGTGCGGCGCGCGGCGGCCAGCAGTCCAAACAACCACGAGATCGGCCGCAGCGCGTTCGCGAGCGCCGTCGCGCGCGGCGTGTACCAGGCGCGCGTCAGACGCGACGCCGCGCTCATCACTTGCGCGGAGCGGAAGGCGATGCCTGCGTGGCGAAAGTGATGTGCACGAAGCCCGCCGCGCGCGCCGCTTCCATCACGTGCACGACGGCCTGGTGCGTTGCCTGCGCGTCGGCGTTGATGACGACGATCGGGTCCTTCGTGTCGCCCGCGGCACGCTTCAGCAGGTCGGCGAGCGCCTCGACAGTCGTGAACGTGAACGCCGGTTCACGCTCGATCTTGTAGCGACCCTGCGCGTCCAGGCCGACGTTGATTTCACGCGGACGCTGCTTCGCCGGGTCGGCATTCGCCTCCGGCAGGGTGATCTGCAACTCCGCGACCCGCTGGTACGTCGTCGTCACCATCAGGAAGATCAGGATGACGAGCAGTACGTCGATCAGCGGGATGAAGTTGATTTCCGGATCGTCCCGCGACCGGTTGTCGCCGCGGAGGTTCATCGGCGCTCGTTGTGGGCGAAGTCCACGAGCTTGATCGCCTGCTGCTCCATCTCGACGACGAGCGCATGCACTTTCGCGCGGAAGTGGCGATAGAAAATCATGCTCGGGATGGCAACGATCAGGCCCATTGCCGTGTTGTAGAGCGCGATCGAGATGCCGTTCGCGAGCTGGATCGGGTTCGATCCGGCTGCCGTCTGCGAGCCGAAGATCTCGATCATCCCGACGACGGTGCCGAACAGTCCCAGCAGCGGCGACATCGCGGCGATCGTGCCGAGCGTCGTCAGGAAGCGTTCGAGGTCATGGGTGACGACGCGCCCGACTTCCTCGATCGCCTCCTTCATCACCGGCCGCGGACTCTTCACGTTCGCAAGCCCGGCCGCGAGGATGCGGCCGAGCGGTCCCTGCTCGGCCGTGCGGGCGAGCAGATCCTGCGTCGGGCCTGTATGCCGGAATTCGACCAGCACGTGATCGACCATGCCGGGCGGCGCGACGACGCTCTGGCGCAGCGACCACAGGCGTTCGAAGATCAGCGCGAGCGCGATGATCGATGCAATGATCAGCGGCCAGATCGGCCAGCCCGCCGCTTGAATGAGCGACCACACGTTGCGTGACTCCTTCGTCGTGACCGTCGAAATGTAGCGTGCCTCGGCGCGCCGGGGCAACCGGCGCGTGCAATCAATCCGTGACCCTTGTTTGACGGCGCCCGCGGCGGCCGCCGGGCTCCATGATCGTCGCGCACACGCCCGCGCCCGCGAGGATGATGAGCCAGCACAGATAGATCCAAACGAGGAAGCTCGGCAGCGCGGCGAGCGCACCGTACACGGCCTCGTACGTGGACACTTTCGCGAGATACCAGCCGAACCCGTGCTTGGCCGCTTCGAGTGCAGCGGCTGCAAGCGCGCCCGCGACGAGCGCCGGAATCGCCCGCACGTGGCGCGCGGGAATCCCCTTGTAGAGCAGCGTGAGTCCCGCGGTCGCGAACAGGAACGGCAACGTTTCGGCGACCTGCGTGCCGAGCGACTTGCGCAGCGACACCGCGGCGAGCGAGTGCATGACGAGCCACGTCGTGATCGACATGCTCGCACCCACGAGCACCGGAACCGCCGTCAGTCCAAGCGCGTAGCCCAGTGCGCGCCGCGACAGCGATCGTCGCGAGCGGATACCCCAGATCGCGTTGATCTCGCGCTCGACCGTCGCCATCGCGAGCACGGCCGTGATCGCGATCAGTGCGATCGACACACGGGTGAGACGGCTCGCCTGTTCGGCGAAGCCGGCGATGTAGCCGCGGATCTCGCCCGAGCTGCCGGGAAACGGCAGCATGTGCTTCAGCATGAACTGTTCGAGCACCTTGAGCGAATCCTCGAGCATCGGGAAACGGCCGACGAACGAGAACGCGACCGTGATCACCGGAACGATCGCAAGCAGCGTCGTGAACGACAGGCTCGCCGCCGTGCGTGCGAGATGGATGTCGCGGAGCCGCGTGACGACGCGCTCGGCGAAGCGGAAAGGGTTGACGGTCAACGAGCGTCGCAGGAAGTGGCGCTCGCGCATTTTCGCAGGCGACGCGACCTGCACGTAAGCCCGGCCCCGGGTCGCGCGACTATCTCGCTCGTGGCGGAACGGAAAATGAGACAAGGCGTCCTACGAGGACCCCGCCTTCCGCCGTTTCGAACCTTCACTCATCAGGATCGCCATGACGACCGATTCGAATCTCGCAACTGCCGTATTGGGCGGCGGCTGCTTCTGGTGCCTCGACGCCGTGTTCCGCGAACTCGCCGGTGTCCGGTCGGTCGAGTCGGGCTACGCAGGCGGCCGCGTGCCGGATCCGACGTACGAGGCGGTGTGCGGTGGCGACACCGGCCACGCCGAAGTCGTCCGCGTGGCGTTCGATCCGTCGGTGCTGAGCTATCGCGACCTGTTGCGCGTGTTCTTCACGATCCACGACCCGACGACGCGCGATCGGCAGGGCAACGACGTGGGAACGCAATACCGGTCGGTGATCTTTTGCGGCTCGCCCGAGCAGCGCGCGGACGCCGAGGCGGTCGTCGCCGAGCTGACCGCGCAGGGATTGTGGCGCGATCCGGTGGTCACCGAGATCGCCGGCTCGGCGCCGTTCTATCCGGCCGAGACCTACCACCAGGATTACTTTTCGCGCAACGGCAACCAGCCGTATTGCGCGTACGTGGTCGCGCCGAAGGTCGCAAAGTTCAGGAAGGCGTTCCGGGAAAGGCTCAAGGCCGGGGAGCGAGGGTAGGAATCGGCATCGAGCACCGCGAAGCGGGGATCGTGGATCGAGTCGATCTCCGCCGGCGGAGGTTGATTCCTAGTTCCTGCGCGTCAACCACCCGCCCGTCGCCAGGAACACGCCCACCGACCACAGCACCGGCGACAGCCCGATCGATCCGCCGACGGCACCGAATACGAGCGGCACGGCGACGGCCATCGAATTCATCAGCGACATCCGCACACCGGCCGCTTCCCCCATCCGCCCCGGCGGTGCGAGGCTGTGGAGCAGCGACATGACCATCGGCTGTCCCACGCCGAGCGCAAGGCCGAGGCAGAACGACAGCGGCATCAGCGTCGTGAGGCTGCGCGAAAACGGAATCGCGAGATAGACGACCGCTGCCAGGTAGAGCGCCGACGTCAGCACACGGTGCTCGGGAATGCGGGCGGCGATCAACGGCATCGACAGGCGGACCGTGAACGTCGCGGCGGCGAACGCGGCGAGGATGACGCCGATCTTCGACGCCGACAACCCGATTGCATTGCCATAGATCGGCACGAACAGCGTGTGCAGTTCCCACGCCAGCGCGATCATGCCGTTGATCAGGAACACGCGCCGCAGATTGCCGTCGGCGATGAGGTCGAGC
Organism: Casimicrobiaceae bacterium; assembly: GCA_035696805.1. Lineage (GTDB taxonomy): Bacteria > Pseudomonadota > Gammaproteobacteria > Burkholderiales > Casimicrobiaceae > VBCG01. Next base: position 2,126 of record DASSEA010000036.1, on the reverse strand, counting down.
GTTCGCGCGTGCGCATGCGTGTTGTGCGCGGGATGCGGGCCGGGCAATGGAATGTGATTGCCCGCCAGCACGGCAATCGGCAGGAGCGGCATCAGCGCGAGCACCGCGAAAGCGGCGCGGAACCCCGCATGATCGATCATGAAACCGGCGATCAGCGGGCCCGCGATGGACGATGTCGAATAGCCGAGCGCAAGCAAGCCGAAATTGCGCGTACGCGCTGCCGGGCCACCCATTTCGCCGGTCGCGTACTGCGCGGCGACCTGGAACGCCATGAACGACAGGCCGGACAGCATCGCCGTGACGAAGAGCGCAGGCAATCCCGGGAACACCGTTGCGATGACCGCACTTGCAGCCATCCCGATCGAACCGGCGAGCATCGGCCGGCGCACGCCGATGCGGTCGGCGAGGCGGCCGGCCGGAATCGCGAAGAACATCGGCAGCAGCGCGAATACCGCGAGCAGGCCGCCTACGGTGGCCGCGCTCGCGCCGAGCGACAACGCGTCCAGCGAGACGACGACCCGCGACCCCGTCAGCACGACGTGATTCGAAATGCCCAGCGCGATCAGCACGGCGAACGGCGATGCGCGAAGCCGCGTGCGGATCAAGCCTGCGCTCCGTTCATGCGGCCCGTCCGCGCGTCGCTGGACTGGCAGCATCCGCGTGCGGCGCGCCAGCGCGCGTCACGGCGCAAGGCGGCCGATCGTCCAGCGATCGCCTTCGCGCGTCCAGACCAGCCGATCGTGAAGGCGAGATTCGCGACCCTGCCAGAACTCGAATCGACTCGGTACGACGCGGATGCCGCCCCAGTTGGAAGGCCGGGGCACGTCCGACGCGAAGCGCGCCTGCACGGCCGCCACCTGCATCTCGAGCCACGCGCGGTCGGGCACCGGCGCGCTCTGCGGGGATGCCCAGGCGGAGATCTGGGAACCGCGCGGACGCGCGGCGAAGTAGGCATCGGATTCGGCGGCACTCGCGCGCTCGGCGGTGCCCTCGATGCGCACCTGGCGTTCGAGCTCGGCCCAGAAGAACAGCAGCGCGACGCGCGGATCGGCGTCGAGGTCGCGGCCCTTGCGACTGGCGTAATTCGTGTGGAAGACGAAGCCGCGCGCGTCGACGCCCTTGAGCAGCACGATCCGCGCAGCGGGCCGGCCGGTGGCGTCGACCGTCGCGAGCGTCATCGCGTTCGGCTCCGGAAGCGACGCGACGACCGCCTCGTCGAACCACCGGGCGAATTGGTCGAAGGGATCCGGCGCGGCCTCGCGCTCGCCGAGAGCGGCGTGCTTGTAGTCGACGCGCAACTGCGCGAGATCGGTAACGGGAGCGGACATCGGCCGTCGGAAATGACGCGCCATTTTACCCTGCGCACTGCAGCGGACCGCGCGTTTCGTCGTTGCGCGACTCGCGCGACGAGACCAAACGCGCACGACGTATCGCACGCCTGCAACACCGGCGTCCGGAGCACGAATTTTCCCTCTGGGAAACGCTTCCTGCACTGGGAAAATGCGGTATAGTCGCCGCCGATGGAGCGTCGGGTCGATGGACAGGAAGGCCGACCTTCAGGACGCAAAAGCGAGTAGTCCGCCCCGCACAACCGACAGGAAGGAGAAACATGGCTACTGCCAAGAAAGCCGCGAAGAAGTCCGCGGCGAAGAAGTCCGCGACGAAGAAGGGTGCAGCGAAAAGACCGGCAGCCAAGAAAAGCGCGGCCAAGAAGCCCGCCGCGAAGAAGAGCGCTGCCAGGAAACCCGCCGCCAAGAAGTCAGCGACCAAGCGCAAGCCGAATGCAGCGTTCATGAAGGCAATGCAGCCCTCGTCGGTGCTCGCCGCAGTCGTCGGCGCCATGCCGATGCCGCGCACCGAAGTGACGAAGAAGATCTGGGACTACATCAAGAAGAACAAGCTCCAGGACGCCGTGAACAAGCGCCTGATCAATGCCGATGAAAAGTTGCGCGCGGTGTTCGGCGGCAAGAGCAAGGTGTCGATGTTCGAAATGACGAAGCTCGTGTCGAATCACCTGAAGTAACGAGCGACTGCATCCTGCGCGTCGCGAACGCGCACGCCGGCCGGTGCTACCTCTCCTGGTTTCCGAGGTTCACCGGCCGAGTTGCTTTTTGAGGGCCAACGTT
>DASSEA010000035.1:0-10961 GCA_035696805.1 Casimicrobiaceae bacterium | reverse complement strand
CCGTCGTGGTTGCCCGCTACTTCGTGCCGAAGATGCGATCGCCGGCGTCACCGAGTCCCGGCATGATGTAGCCGTGCTCGTTCAGCTCGCGATCGATCGCGCCGGTGTAGACCGGTACGTCCGGATGCGCATCCTGGAACGTGCGGATGCCTTCGGGGCACGCGACGAGGCAGACGATGCGCACCGAACGCGGTCGCGTCTCCTTCAGCCGCTCGACCGCGGCCACCGCGGAATTGCCGGTGGCGAGCATCGGATCGAGGACGATCGCATCGCGCTCCTGCATGCCGCCAGGCAGTTTGAAGTAATACTCGACCGCGACGAGCGTCTTCGGATCGCGATACAGGCCGATATGTCCGACGCGCGCGCCTGGCACGACGTTCAGGAAGCCGTCGAGCAGTCCGGTGCCTGCGCGCAGGATCGGCACGAAGACGAGTTTCTTCCCGTCGATCAGCTTGGCGCGCATCGTCTCGAGCGGCGTTTCGATCTCGACTTCGTGCATTGGCATGTCGCGCGTCACTTCGTACGCCATCAGCGAGCCGATCTCGTTCAGGAGCCGCCTGAAGTTCGTCGTGCTCGTCTGCTTGCGGCGCATCAGCGTGAGCTTGTGCTGGATCAGCGGGTGATCGAGCACCTGGACGGACGCAGCCATCGCTCTCCTTCGTTGTCGACGGGATGGAACCTACGACGGGATGGAACCTTACACCAGATGAGCGCGGCAGCGGGCGGCCCCGCGCGCGCTCCGCGTCCGCAAACGCTCGCTAGAACACCGTCCCGTCCGAGCGTACCTTCAGGGGCGGTTCACCCCCGCGCAACTTCGCGGCGAATTCGCGGCCGGTGGCCCAGGTGCCGCCTTCGAGAACGCATGCGAGCGGCAGATGCGGCTGGCCGAGTTCGGCCCGAACATGCTCGGCGAGATCGTCGAGCAGCGACACGGTGAGCGCACGCCATTCGACGATGATCTCGCTGCCGACGTCCCACGTCGTCGCGCGCTCGTCATCGCGAACGAGTTCGAGCACCCCGCTGTCGATCAACAGCCCGCCGTTGCGGTATTCCGGCAATGCGGTGAGCGCATCGCGATCGCCGATCACGTGCCCCGCCCATTCGAGCGGTTCGAACAGCGAATACGCCAGCCATTGCGACAGCTTGTGAAACGGCACGAAGCCTGCGGTGGGCCCGCTGCCCCCCGCGTTGCGATGCCGCCAGACATCGCCATGAATGCGAACGTCGCCGTCGTCGCCTGCCTGCGCGGGTGAATCGCGCCAGATCGGTCCGAAGCCTTCGAGCAGCGCACGCAGGATCGCCGGCGCAGCGATCGTTTTCGTACCCAGCATCCGGTCGAACAAGGCGGAGGGACGCGACGTCAGTCCGAAGCGATCGGGACGCGTCGCGAGAACATCGCCGAGACGCCGCAACAGCGCTGCGCGGCCTTCGAGGCCGACCAGCGGATTGTCGGTGCGCACCTGGAACCAGCGGCCGAGCGTACTCGCGGCGATATCGGTGAGCGCCTCCGCATCGACGCGCAAAGGCTCGCCGGGGGACGCGGAAAAAGCGCCGGCCAGGAACGCACAGAACGTCGCGACGCCCAGGCCCTCGGAGCGCACATAATCGTCGATCGTCCCGGGTTCGCGATACGACCAGGCCGCGCCTGCCCCCGCATCGAGAAGCACGCTGATGATCGCGAGATCGAGTTCTGCGTGCAGGCGTTCGGCGGCGGTCGCATGCTTCTGGCGGCGATCGAGTTCACCCTTGCGATCGACCTTTCCGGCAGCAAAATGCCGCCAGCGACTGTGATACGGAATGTCGAGACTGCGATAGCGCCGCCGCGTGACGTCGGCGACGGCGCGCGCCGCCGGCTGCAGCCGTTCGCGATGAAGGCGAAAGTGCTTCGAGTCGCCGGCCTCGACGGCGCGGGTGATGTTGGCGCAGCGCTCGCGAATCGCCCGCGTCGACAACAGTTCGACGGCCGGTGCCGGGGCGACGGCGAGCATCATAGCGAGCGGCCTTTCGTGCTGCACAGATGCGCCGCGTCCGGCACGTCGCCGTCGCTGAAATAACCCGCCGCCTTTTTCGCGGCGATCTCGACCGCGGCATCGGCGGGCACCAGACCTTCGGGAATCTTGACACGCGTGCCGACTTCGATGCCCGAGCCGACGATCGCGTCGTACTTCAGGTTGCTCATCGACACGAGCCGGTGGATCCTGCGCACGCCGAGCCAGTGGAGCACATCGGGCATCAGTTCCTGGAAGCGCATGTCCTGCACGCCGGCCACGCATTCGGTGCGCAGGAAATAATTGTTCGCGCTGTCGCCGCCTTCCTGGCGCTTGCGGGCGTTGTAGACGAGAAACTTCGTCACTTCGCCGAGCGCGCGACCTTCCTTGCGACAGTAGACGACGAGTCCGACTCCGCCGGCCTGCGCGCCGCGGATGCACTCCTCGATCGCATGCGTGAGGTACGGCCGGCACGTGCAGATGTCGGATCCGAACACGTCGGAGCCGTTGCATTCGTCGTGCACGCGCGCCGTCAGCGTGACGTCGGGATTGGCGAGATCGCGCGGATCGCCGAACACGTACACGGTCTGTCCGCCGACGGGCGGCAACAGCACTTCGAGATCGCCGCGCGTGACGAGTTCGGGGTACATGCCGCCCGTTTCCTCGAACAGCGCGCGACGCAGATCCGCTTCCTTGACGTTGAAGCGCCGCGCCACGCCGGGCAGCCACCACACGGGCTCGATGGCGGCCTTCGTCACGAGCGCAGAACCGTTCGGCAGCAGGAACTTGCCGTCGACGACGAGTCGTCCGGCGGTGATCGCGTCGCGAATTTCCGCCAGGTCGATGCGCGCCTTGGTGACGGCGATCGTCGGCCGGATATCGTAACCATCGGCCAGAAACGCCTTGTAGACGTCAGCGACGACGGCACCCCACGGGTCGAGCGATACGATGCGATCCGCATCGCACCATTGCGGATGCGGCCCGATCGAGTCGGTCGGCGACGTGTTGGTCAGGTCCGGCCGGTGACCGCGCGTCAGCGATTTCGCGGCGACGGCGAGCGCGCGATAGACGCCGTAGCTGCCGCTATGCGAACCGATGACGTTGCGCTGGCTGCGATGCGTCGTCGAGCCGACGATCGGCCCGCGCGCGAGCGCGTCGGCCGCACCCCAACGGATCGGCGGCGCCATGGTGACGCCTTCGATCGGGTGATGCGACGTCAGGCGGATATGCTTGGTCGGTGTCGGCAGGTCGATGCTCATTGCGCTCTACATGTCACGCTTCAATATACGCTAACGACTCGCAAGGGACGTGCCAGAGGAAGTGACCTCGCGCGACAGGTGACGCGCCCCGTGGGGTCACGTCAGCGCGGTCGGCTGCGGAGCCGTCGCAAACGGCATCGACGCGTCGACGCGAATGCGTGGCAAATGGACGATGAATTCGCTGCCGCGTCCGACGCCCTCGCTTTTGGCTTCGATCGTTCCCTCGTGCAGATCGATCACGTGCCGCGCGAGGGTAAGGCCAACGCCCAGTCCGCCGTGCACGCGTCCAAGCGCTTCATCGACCTGCGCGAACATGCGGAATACGAGGTCGAGCATCTCGGGCGCGATGCCGATGCCGTTATCGCTGACCGACAGGCTTACCCGCTCCGCGTCCGCCGCGACGCGCAGCGCGATCGATCCGCCCGGCGCCGTGTAGTTGGCTGCGTTGTTCAGCAGGTTCGAGAACACCTGTGCGAGCCGCGTCGGATCTGCCGTCACGTAGACGGGCTCGTCGGGCACGTCGACGGTGAGCGTGTGGCGGCGCGCTTCGATCAGCGACTTCGCCGTGTCGACGGCGTTGCGCACGATGTCGCGCAGGTCGCAGCGCTCCGTCCGCAGGGCGAGCTTGCCCGTGGTGATTCGCGATACATCGAGGAGGTCGTCGACGAGGCGCACCATCTGGCGCAACTGCCGCTCCATCATCTGCCGTGCGTCGGCCGCCAGCGCGGTATCAGTACCGCAACGCTTCAGTATTTCGAGCGAATTGCAAAGCGGTGCGAGCGGATTGCGCAGTTCGTGCGCGAGCATCGCGAGGAATTCGTCCTTGCGGCGATCGGCGAGACGCAGCGCTTCCTCGGCCTCGCGCCGTTCCGCGCTTTCCCGCGACAGCGTCGCGTTCGACGCTTCGAGCGCATCGGCACGCCGGCCAACCTCGGCGAGCATCGCGTTGAACGCGTCGACCAGGTAGCCCACTTCGTCGTGCGTGGTCTTGTCGACGCGCAACGAGAAATCGCGTCGCTCAATCACCTGCCTCGCGACGTTCGTGACGGCCAGGATCGGGCGCGTGATCGCACGCTGCAGGGCCGCCGACAACAGCAGTGCGAGTGCGAGGCTCCCGATCAGCACGAGCCCCAGGATGCCCATGTAATCGCGCAGCCGCGCGTCGAGCCCATACGCCGCGCGCAGGAAGACGCTGCCGAGAAACTCCTGATCCTGCGCGATGCGCCGGAAAACGACGATCTCGTCGTTTTCGATCGCGAAGCCGTCCGCCTGCGGCTGGCGGGCAAAACCGGTGCCGAGCACGTCCGCCGCGCCATAGCTCGCAAACAGCCGCCCGCTCGCGGTATAGATCGCGGCCGAGCGGATCTGCGGCTGCACCTTGAGCAAAGCGAGATTCTCCCGCGCCGCCACCGGATCGTCGAAAATGAGCGCTGCCGCGCTCGCGGTGCCCAGAAGTTGCGCCTGCGTCATCAGGCCTGCCGCCGTCGTCCGCTCGAAATTCTGCGTTTCGTACACGACGAGCGCCAACGCGACGACGCCGAGCGCAGTGAGCGTCGTCGCGAGGACGACGAGCATCAGCTTGCTGCGAATCGAGGAGCCCCGCCCTGGCATGGGCGCGCCTAGCCTGCCGGTCGCACCCACAACGCGACCGACAGCATGCGCGAGCTCAGCTTGAGGCCGCTTTTCTCGGTCGCGTCGAGAGAAACCTCGAAGCGCACGCGATTGTCGATGACGACGAGGTTGATCGCGCTGCCGTCGTCGAGTGCGCCGTCGTAATCGGTGACGAGGAGAATGCCGCGTCGTTGCGCCGCGGGTGCGAGCTCGGCCATGCGCCCGGATTGCTCGCGCCCGACGAACAACACGTGCACACCCTCGAGCGCATCACCCGGGCGCAACGGCCGTACTTCGACCGGCCGTTCGCCGGCCTTGCGAGCCGCGGCGATCGCCGTGAGTTGCTCGGCGACGTCGGCCGCGCCGAGCACCCCGATGACGACCGGGGAAGCAGGCTCTGCGAAAGTGCCCTGACGCCACTCGACATACGCGGGGAACTTGTAGAGAAACGCCGCCTTGGTGCTCTGTTCGGGCTGCGCGGGCGGGTCATCGGTCGCGCCCCCGGGCGCCGACCACGCGGCGAGCACGAGCAGGTAGCCGACCACGCATGCCAGCAGCGGCCACCAGGACGTGCGCCGGGTGGTTTCACAAGCCTTCGATCCGCCGCTGCATGCAGGACAGGTTGAACGCGCGAACATTCTTATTGGACGCGAAGGACGTCAGTGTCACGCAGTATAAAGAACGCGTTCGATCCGGTGCTGGTCGCGTCCCATCCGCATTCGCGGTCCTCTCGCCAGGTGCTGCTTCAGCGCTCGCCCTTGCGCCACGGCTTCATCAACGCCTGCGGGTAGCTCGCGCGCCGCGCAACAACGACGAGGGCGACGATCGACAGGACGTACGGCGCCATCAGGTACAGCTGGTAGGGCACGCCGCCGGCCTGCTGTGAAAGCCGCAGCTGCAATGCATCGAAGAACGCGAACAGCAGCGCGCCCGCCAGCGCCTTGCCGGGGCGCCACGATGCGAAGACGACGAGCGCGATACAGATCCACCCGCGGCCGTTCACCATGTTGAAATAGAACGCGTTGAACGCCGACAGCGTAAGGAACGCGCCCGCCACGCCCATCAGCGCGGAACCCGCGGTGACGGCTGCCGTCCGCAGCCGCACGACGTCGATGCCCTGCGCCTCGACGGCCGCGGGATTCTCACCCACGGTGCGCCACGCAAGGCCGAGCGGCGTGCGGTTGAGAATCCACGCCAGCAGCGGAACGATCGCAAGCGCGAACAAGGTCAGCGCCGTCTGCGACGACAGCACGGGAATCGGCAGCGCCGACAACTCGGCGAACGGCTGGATCGTCGGCGGCGACGAAACGTTCGGAAAGCTCACGCGATAGGCGTAATACGAGACGCTGGTCGCGAACAGCGTGATGCCGAGCCCGGATACGTGCTGCGACAGCGCGAGCGATACCGTCAGGAAAGCATGCAGCAGGCCGAAGGCGGCGCCGGCGAGCGCCGCCGCCCCGACGCCGATCCACAGGTCCGCGCCACGGTACACGGCGAGCCAGCCCGCGAATGCCCCGGCCACCATGATCCCCTCGATGCCGAGGTTCAGCACCCCCGCGCGCTCGCACAACAGCACGCCGAGGGTGCCGAAGATCAGCGGCGTCGCGACGCGGAGCACCGCCGCCCAGAAGTCGGCGGTCGCGAGCAGCGCGAAGACGTCGGGCAACGTCACGCAGCGCGCAGCCGGTAACGGGCGAACAGCGTTGCCACCAGCATCGAGATCAGCGACACGGCGACGATGACGTCGGCGATGTACGTCGGTACGGCGACGCCGCGGCTCATGCTGTCCGCACCGACGAGCACGCCGGCGATGAAAATCGCAGCGGCGACGACGCCGAGCGGATTCAGCCCCGCGAGCATTGCGATGACGATGCCGCTGTAGCCGTAACCCGGCGACATGTCGAGCGTCACGTAGCCCGTGCGCCCGGCGACTTCGATCGCGCCCGCCAACCCTGCGAGCCCGCCGGACACGAGTGCGACGAGCGCGATCGTGCGTGTCACGGGAATGCCGAAGAACGCCGCGGCACGGGCGTTGGCGCCGACGGCGCGCGTCTCGAAGCCGAACGTGGTCGCGCGCAGGGCGAACGCAAGCAGCGCAGCGAGGACGAAGGCGCCCACGAGCCCCGTGTGCACGCGCGTTCGCGCGACCAGCTTGTCAAGCTGCAGATCGTCGCGAAGCGCAACGCTTTGCGGCCAGCCGAGCGCGGTCGGATCCTTCATGGGGCCGTCGAGCATCATCGACACGAACAGCAGCACGATGAAGTTCAGGAGCAGCGTCGTGACCACTTCGTCGACGCCGAAGCGCGTGCGCAGCACGGCGGGAATCAGCAGCAGCAGCGCACCGGCGACGATCGCGGCGGCAAGCATCGCGGGGAAGAGCGTCACCGTGGGCCACGCGAGCCCCGTGCCGTCGTTTAGGCCGCCGACCGCGACGGCGGCGAGCGCGCCCGCGTAGAGCTGGCCTTCGGCGCCGATATTCCACAACCGCGCACGAAACGCGACCGCGGCCGACAACCCGGTGAGGATGAGCGGCGTCGCGCGCGTCAGCGTTTCGCTCCACGCGAAGCGCGAACCGAAGCCGCCCGCGAAGAGCAACGCATACGTTTCGCGGATCGGCGCGCCTGCCCACGCGACGAGCAGCATCGTGACGCCGAGCGTGAAGACGATCGCCGCGAAGGGCGCGAGGATCAGCGCAGCGCGCGAGCGCTCGCCGCGTGCCTCAAGCCGCACGCGCCGCCGGAAGCGATCCGGTCATCGCAAGCCCGAGGTCAGCGCGCGTCCATTCGCTGCCCGGACGCGCGGGCGTCAGGCGCCCCGCGTGCATGACGGCGACGCGATCGGACAGCGCGACGATCTCGTCCAGATCGTCGGACACGAGCAGCACGGCGGAACCGCGCGCTGACGCGTCGAGCAGCCGCTGATGCACGTACGCGACGGCGCCGACGTCGAGACCCCACGTCGGCTGGTTGGCCACGATCAGCAGCGGTGTGAAATCGTCGCCCTGCGCGTAGCCGCCCGTCAGTGCGCGGCCGAGGATCAGCTTCTGCACGTTACCGCCGGAGAGTGCGCGTGCCGGCGTGTCGAGGCCGCCGCCGCGGACGTCGAAGCGATCGGTGAGCGCCTTTGCATAACGACGCGCCGCACTGCGTCGCACGATGCCGGCACTCGCGAAGGGACGCCGATAGCGCTCGGCGATCGCGTTCTCCCAGACGCTGAAGTCGCCCACGACACCGACGTCATGGCGATCGGCCGGGATGCGCGCGACCGCGGCGTCGATCCATGCGCGCGGCGTCGCCGGCATGACGCGGCCGGCGAGTTTCACGCTCCCCGCCTGCGGCGCGACGAGACCGCACAGCACGTCTGCGAGTACATCCTGTCCGTTGCCGGAAACGCCGGCGATGCCGACGATCTCGCCTGCGCGTAGCGACAAGGACACATCGTCGAGACCGGTCCGCCGTTCTCCTGGAACGCTGACGCGGCTCATCGAACACACGGTTTCGCCGCGGCGATGATCCCGCGCGACCGGCTTGCGCACCGCGCGCCCGACCATCAGTTCGGCGAGCTGCGACGCCTCCGCGCGTTCCGCATCGAGCGTCGCCACGAGCCTGCCGGCGCGCAACACGGCGATGCGATCGGCAATGCGCATCACTTCGGCAAGCTTGTGACTGATGAAGACGATCGACAGGCCGTCGGCGACGAGGCGGCCAAGCGTGGCGAACAGCGCCGCGGCCTCCTGCGGCGTCAGCACCGACGTCGGCTCGTCGAGGATCAGAACGCGTGCATCGCGATAGAGCGCCTTCAGGATCTCGACGCGCTGGCGTTCTCCGACGGAGAGCGACGCGACGCGTGCACCCGGATCGACGGTGAGGCCGAAGCGTTCGGCGGTGGCGAGGAGCCTGGCGCGGGCGCGCGCGCGATCGGCCCGCAGCGCCCACCAGGGTTCGGTGCCGAGCACGACGTTGTCGTAAACGGACAGGTTGTCCGCCAGCGTGAAATGCTGGTGGACCATGCCGATGCCGGCAACGATCGCCGCACCGGGATCCCCCGGCGGCAGCGCCTTTCCGAACACGCCGATCGTGCCGGCATCCGCGACGTAATGCCCGAAGAGGATCGAAACGAGCGTCGACTTGCCGGCGCCGTTTTCGCCCAGCAGCGCGAGCACTTCACCGCGTCCCAGAGTGAGCGAGATGTCGTCGTTCGCGACGAGATCGCCGAAGCGCTTGGTGATGCCGGCGAGGCGAAGCACCGCCTCGCCGGGGGAGTTCACCGCAGGTGCGCGCGTGGTCACTTCGCCGTGGACTTGGGCTCCGTTTCGACGACAGCGACCTTGAACTTGCCGTCGCGGATGTCCTTTTCCTTCGCGGTGACTTTCGCCTGCAGTTCGGCCGGCACCTTGCCCGCGAACGTGCCGAGCGGCGCGAGTTCCGAGCCCTTGAACTTCATCAGCGAGTACTGGCCGTAGTCCTCGGCCTTGAACGCATTCGCCTTCACCGCCTGCAGCGCACGCTCGATCGTCGGCTCCATGTTCCACAGCGCCGAGGCGACGACGGTATTCGGATATTCCTTCTGCGTGTCGATGACGTTGCCGATCGCGAGCTTGCCGCGCTCCTTCGCCGCGTCCGATACGCCGAACCGCTCGGCGTAAAGCACGTCGGCGCCCTTTTCAATCATCGCGAAAGCCGCCTCCTTCGCCTTCGGCGGATCGAACCACGAGCCGATGAACGTGACCGTGAATTGCACTTTCGGGTTCACTTCCCTGGCACCTGCCATGAACGCATGCATCAGGCGATTCACCTCGGGAATCGGATAGCCGCCGACCATGCCGATGCGGTTGGTCTTCGTCATGCCCCCGGCGATCATGCCCGTCAGATACGCGGGCTCCTGGATGTAGTTGTCGAACACGGCGAAGTTCGGAGCCTGCGGCTTTCCCGACGAACCCATGAGGAAAGCGGTCTTCGGATAATCCTTGGCGACCTTGCGCGCAGCGGCCTCGACGGCGAACGATTCGCCGACGATCAGCTGGTTGCCTTTCTCCGCGAACTCGCGCATCACGCGCTCGTAATCGGCATTCGCGACCTTTTCCGAGAACACGTACTCGATGTCGCCGCGTTCCTTGGCGGCGTTCAGCGCCTTGTGGATCCGCGACACCCATTGCTGCTCGACGGGCACCGTGTAGACGGCCGCGACCTTGAGTTTGCCCTGTGCAAGCGCGACGGGTGCGCCCGCCGCCAACGACAGACCGACAGCGACGGCGGCGGCGAGCTTCAACAAGCTGCGACGTGTGTGCATTGCCGTGGTTCTCCGATGATTGAAAGGTGACCCGCCGACGACAGCGCGCAAGCGTCGCTGGCGTCCGCCCGTTGCGGGCGCGAAGTGCAATGCTACAGCACGTCCGGCGCCCGGACGGCCGGCGGCCAGGTTAAAAAACGCGGGCGGTAAACACCCGCCCGCGTTCCTTGGCCGTCGCGTGCGCGGTGCGCACGCGGGGCGCGTCAGGTTTCGCGCGATCCTCCGGACGTGCCGGACGCCGCTTGCTGGCCGCTCGCCCCGGTTGCTGCCTGGTGCGATCCCGAGGTGCCAGATCCCGCATGCTGCGTGCCGCCCGTCGTGCTGCCCTGCATCGAGCCCGACGTGCCGCTGCCGTAGGTCGAACCGCTGCCCGTGCCGGCGTACGACGAACCCGTTGCGCCGCCGGAGGCATGCGTGCCGCCACCCGTGCTGTCGCGAATCTCGAGCGTGCGGCCGCGCTGCTGCTGGCGCGGCGCGTCGAGCTCGATTTCGAGCACGCCGTCGCGGAACGTCGCCGAGGCCGATTCGGCGTTGACGCCTTCAGGCAGCGGAATCGTGCGGTAGAAGCTGCCGTAGCTGCGTTCGCTGCGGTAATAACCGCTCTGATTGGACGTCTGCTGCTGTTGCCGCTGGCCCTGGATGATCACGGCGTCCTGCTCGACGCGCACGTTGATGTCGTCGCGCTTGAGGCCCGGCAGATCCGCCTGGATCAGCAGCTTGCCGTTGCGCTCGCATACCTCGATGTGCGGTGACCACATCGAGGGAATGCCTTGCCCGCTTCCGTACGGGTCCTGCTCGTAGCCGCCTTGCTGCT
>DASSEA010000034.1:0-4507 GCA_035696805.1 Casimicrobiaceae bacterium | reverse complement strand
GATCCATGGCTCGCGTTCTCGACCGACGAGGATGTCGCGTTCTTCGCCGTCGACCCCGCCGTGAACCAGCTCGACCTTGGCAGCGACCCGCTCGCCTACGCGAGGAAGCGGCTGTCGCTCGTCCGCGAGCTTTGGCAACGCACCGAGCACATCGAGCTCAAGCCCGGCGATGCGTAGTCTGTGCTGCGGCGCAATTTCACGCGCGGCCTGAACGAGGCTGGGCAGGGCGCGGTCTACGCGTCGAAGTATGTTGGCGGCCTCACGACGCTGCGTGATCGTGCCGGCAGCGGCCGGCAGCCGCTGATGCCCATCGACGCGACCAAGCAGCGCGCCGCGCTCGCAATGCTCGCGACCGAGGTATTGTCGACCGACAGCTTCAACTTCTCGCCGGCCTTCCTGCGGCGGATGACCGTGTCGTCGTTCGACATCGACGACGCCCAGGAACTGGGGCGCCCAGCGCCGCCGCTCGATCTGCCGATCGACCAGCAGGTGCTCGGATTGCAGCGCGGCGTGCTCGACACGCTGATGAGCCCGGCGATTGCGCAGCGCCTGCTGAACAACGCCGCAAAGGTCGACGATCCGAAGCAGGCGCTGAAGCTCTCCGAGCTCTACGCGACGCTGCACAACGCCGTGTGGAGCGAACTGAAGAGCGGCAAGGAGATCACGCTGTTCCGGCGCAACCTGCAACGGGAATACGCGACGCGCGTCGCCAACGCGCTGCTGAAGCCGACGGGCTCGATGCCCGCCGATGCGCGCGCGCTGTTCCGGGCCGATCTGACCCGGCTCCGCGCCGAGCTGGTCGCTGCGCCGACGCGTCAGCTTTCCGCCGAAGCGAAAGCGCACCTCGCGGAAATGGCGTCGCTTCTGGACGAAGCGCAAAAGGCGCCGATCGTCCGCCAGGCGGTTTGATGCCCCCGCCGCGGCGCGCGGCAGGTCCCGCGCGCGCCGCGCCCGCTTTCGCGGATCCGGGGATGCCAAGTGCCCGCCGCGAAACGGCGACGCTCTCGCTCGCACCGGTCGACAATCGCGCGCTCGCGAACCTGTGCGGGCCGCTCGATGCGAATTTGCGTCAGATCGAAGCCGCGCTCGACATCACGATCGCCCGGCGCGGCGCCGATTTCAGCGTCACCGGTGCACCCGCTCAGGTCGCGCAGGGACGCGACGCGATCGGCCGCTTCTACGCGGCGGCCGGGAAGCCGCTGTCGGTCGACGACATTCAGCTCGGCCTCGTGGAAATCGCTGCCTTGTCGCCGCGCACCGCGCAAAGCGAGCGCGGACATGCGTCCGACAGCATCGCCGATAGCACGTCGTCCGAAGGCGGACCGCTGCTGCGCACGCGCCGCGCCGACCTGCATGGGCGTACGCCTAACCAGGTCGCGTATCTCGAGGCGATCCAGGCGCACGACATCAGCTTCGGTATCGGTCCCGCCGGGACGGGCAAGACGTATCTCGCCGTCGCGTGCGCGGTGGACGCGCTCGAACGCGATGCCGTCAAGCGCATCGTGCTCGTGCGGCCGGCCGTCGAGGCGGGCGAGCGGCTGGGCTTCCTGCCCGGCGATCTCGCACAAAAGGTCGACCCGTACCTGCGGCCGCTGTTCGATGCGCTCTACGACCTGATGGGCTTCGACAAGGTCGCGAAACTGCTCGAGCGGCAGACAATCGAGCTGGCGCCGCTCGCCTACATGCGCGGCCGCACGCTCAACCATTCGTTCATCATCCTCGATGAGGCGCAGAACACGACGCCCGAGCAGATGAAGATGTTCCTCACGCGCATCGGCTTCGGCACCAAGGCGGTGATCACCGGCGACATCACGCAGATCGACCTCGGGCGCGGCCAGAAGAGCGGCCTGATCGAGGCGGAGCGCGTGCTGCGCGGCGTGCGCGGCATCGCGTTCGTGCGCTTCACGAGCGCCGATGTCGTCCGCCACCCGCTGGTCCAGAAGATCATCGATGCCTACGAACGCGACGCGGATGCATGAGCGGCGCACGCGCGCCGCGGCTCGTGCTCACCGTGCAATGCGCCGTCGATGCGACGGCGCTTCCGTCGCTGCGCACGTTGCGCCGCGGCATGCGCGCGGCGCTCGAACGCGATGCGCAGGTGACGCTGCGCATCGTGGACGGCAACGAAGGCCGCGCGCTCAACCGCCGTTATCGCGGTCGTGACCGCGCAACGAACGTCCTGACATTCGTGTACGATGGCGGGGCGTCGCTTGCAGGCGACATCGTGCTGTGCGCCCCGGTCGTCCGCAAGGAAGCGCGGGCGCAGGGCAAGCCGCTTGCGGCGCATTACGCGCACCTGGTGATCCACGGCATGCTGCATCTGCAGGGCTACGACCACGCGCGCGGCGCCGACGCGGCCCGCATGGAGGCGCGGGAAGTCGCGTTGCTGCGTACGCTCGGCTACGCGAATCCGTATGCGTGAGCGCTCGTCGCCGCCTGACGCATGTCCACACCCCTCGATTCTCCCGACGACAAGCCGACGCTGCTCGAACGGCTCTCCGCGTTCCTGACGCGCGAGCCGGAGGATCGCGAGGAGCTGATCGTCCTCCTGCGCGGCGCCTTCGACCGCCGGCTGCTCGACGCCGACGCGCTGTCGATGATCGAAGGCGTTCTGTCGGTGTCGGAAACGACGGTTCGCGACATCATGATCCCGCGCGCGCAGATGGACTGCGTGTCGATCGACGATGCGCCGCCCGAGTTCATGCCGCTGATCGTCGAAACGAAGCACTCGCGTTTTCCGGTGATCGGCGAATCGAAGGACGACGTCATCGGCATCCTGCTTGCCAAGGAGTTGCTCAACTATTACGCGAACCCGGAGGGCTTCGGCCTGCGTGAAACGCTGCGCCCGGCGGTGTTCATCCCGGAGTCGAAGCGCCTCAACGTACTGCTGCGCGAGTTCCGCGCCAATCGCAACCACATCGCGATCGTCGTCGACGAATACGGCGGCGTCTCCGGGCTGGTGACGATCGAGGACGTGCTCGAGCAGATCGTCGGCGACATCGAGGACGAATACGACTTCGACGAGAGCGAGGACAACGTCATCCCCGAGGCCGGGGGTCGCTATCGCGTCAAGGCGCAGACCGAGATCGAGGATTTCAACGCGCAATTCGGGACGACGTTCGAGAGCGAGGAATTCGCGACCGTCGGCGGCCTGATCCTAAAGGCGTTCGGGCGCCTGCCGAAGCGCGGCGAAACGACGATGCTCGGCGGCTTCCGCTTCCGAGTGCTGCGCGCCGACAGCCGGCGCCTGCACACGTTGCAGGTCGAGCGCGTCACGCCGCTGCCCGGAACGGACGACGGCGCATCGTAGCGCGACGACCGATGGCGTTTGCACGTGCGTTGCCGCTGCTCGTCGCGGCGGCGGCCGGCGCGTGCACGGTGTTCGCCTTCGCGCCCTTTGGCATCGGGGGCGTTGCGCTTGCGACGACGGCGCTGTTGCTGTGGCAATGGTTGCGCGCACCCTCTGCAGCCGATGCCGCGGCGATCGGATTCGCCTTTGGCGTCGGGCTGTTCGGTGCGGGCGCGTCGTGGCTCTACATCGCGATCCAGCAATTCGGCGGCATGCCGCCGTGGCTCGCGTTCGTCGCAATCGCCGTACTCGTCGCGTACCTCGCGCTGTGGCCGGCTGCCGCCGGATGGATCGCCGCTCGCTTCGCTGCGCGCGGATCGGGTGCGCGCCTCGTCATCGCGGCCGGTGCGTTTACGCTGACCGAATGGATTCGCAGCTACCTGTTCACCGGCTTTCCGTGGCTCGCGCTCGGCTACAGCGCCGTGCCCGACGGTGCGTTCGCCGGTTATGCGCCGCTCGGCGGCGTCTACCTGGTCACGTTCGTCCTCGTGTGCTCCGCCGCGTTGCTCGCGTATGCGATCGAGGCCCTGCCGCGTGACGCACGCGGTATTGCCGTGCTCTGCGGCGCCGGCGTCGCGACGCTCGCCGTGGCCGGTGTCGCGCTGCCGCGGATCGAGTGGACGCAACCGTCCGGTGCGCCGCTCGCCGTTTCGCTCGTGCAGGGCAACGTGCTGCAGGACATCAAGTTCGATCCGGAATTTCGCGCGACGACGTTCGATCGTTACCTGCGCCTCGTCGAGCAGACGCGAGGGCGGCTCGTCGTGCTGCCGGAGAGCGCGTTTCCGATGTTCTCGGACGAGGTGCCCGACACGGTGCTGCTGTCGCTGATCCGCATCGCCAGCGCGCGCAACGGCGACGTGCTGCTCGGACTCTTCACCGCATTGCCTCCCGACGTGGGCGGCGACGAGCCGCGCTATTTCAACACCGTCGTCGCGCTCGGCGACAGCGACCTGCAGTTCTATCGGAAGAATCACCTGGTGCCGTTCGGCGAAACGATTCCGCTGAAGCCGGTGATCGGCTGGTTCGTTCGCTCGGTGCTGAACATTCCGCTCGCCGACCAGGCGCGCGGCGGCGCAACGCAGGCGGCGCTGAACGTGGCAGGCCAGCGCGTCGCGGTCAACATCTGCTACGAGGACGCGTTCGGCCGCGAGCTGATCC
>DASSEA010000033.1:0-2016 GCA_035696805.1 Casimicrobiaceae bacterium | reverse complement strand
GCCGCAAGTCCACGGCGAAGAAGGGCGGACGCAAGACGGCACGGCGGAAGTAAGCGTAGGCGGAGCATCGTGCGCTCACCGATGCTCCGTCACGCCGATCTGCCGACAATACACTAGCACCGGACAGGTCGAGCACTTTGGCCGGACGCCGGTGCAGATGTGTTTCCCGAATGGCACGAGCCGCCGGTTGATCTCGATCCAGTATTCCTTCGGCAGCACGCGCTCGAGCGCGGCGAGGGTCGCCTCGGGGGTGCGCCCCGCTACGTAGCCCCAGCGATTCACGACGCGCCACACGTGCACGTCGACGCTGATGCGCGGCACGTCGCGCGCGACACCGAGCGCGAGGTTCGCGCACTTCGGGCCCACCCCGGCGAACGACTGCAACACCGCCGCGTCGGCGGGCAGCTCGCCGCCGAATTCCTCGACCGCGCGTCGCGCGATGGCGTGGATCTGCGCCGCCTTCGCTCCGTGAAACGTCGATGAGCGGATCGCGGCGTCGATGTCGCGCACGTCGAGCGCGACGACGTCCTTCGGTGTCGGTGCCTGCTCGAGCAGCGCGAGCGCCGTCGGCAGCGACACCTCGTCGGTCGTGCGGATCGAGATGATGCACGCCACGAGCTGCTGGAACAGCGTGCCGTAGCCGAGGTCGCGCAGCGCGAACATCGCCGCGTCCGGCACGTCGGCTACGGCCACTCGAATGCGTCGCATCACCTCGTCGATGTCGAACGGCAGCTTTCCGCCTTTCGCCATCGGCGCTTTCGCAAGACGCAGCGCGCTGCGCTTCACCGTCGACTTCGTTTCGCCGCGCGCGCGCCGGATCGCCATGGCGACACGCGGCGGCAAGAACGACGCCCGCTGTGCGAGTGCAGTGCCCGCTCGGAGTGGACGAACGGCAGCAGCGGATTATGCGTCCGCTGCTCTATGCCGCTCTGCTCTCGTGCGTGCGCCGCCTCGGCTCGGGCTGCATCTGACGGAACAGCCGGCCGAGCGCATCGACGACGCGGCCGTGTCCCTCGCGCAGCAGCGCGGCGAGGATGTGCTTGCAGATCTGCTCGCGCCACAGGTGGTCGCCGCAGTCGCAGCGCGGGTGCGAGGTGGTGTAGAGGTCCACCCAGTGATCGTGCGCCCCACCCGTTACGCGGTAGCGCCCGTCACCCACCCGCTCGCCATGGAGCAGCAGGCTCCGCCCCAGTCGCTCCAGATCGACGCCTCCCACGGCGTCGATGTCGATCATCGGTTCCTTCATTTGCCGCTCCCAATCCACGCGGAATCGTCCACACTGGCCCCACATCGGGCACCCGAATATTACCCGAAGTGGCGCGGAAGAGTTCCAGCGGCGTGAGCGCGCGGTGTCATTGGATAACTCGTTGCAAAGCAACTCTTTAAGCGATGCGGAAATGCGGTGTGCGCCCGCACACCCGCGAGCCTCTGAGCACCGGCGCACTACCGCGCCGCTACCATCATCGGCGCCGTCGTCGGCTGAGCGCTGCCCCCCATCGGCTCGTCCGTCACCGCGACCGCGGCCAGCGAGTCCTTCGCCATCGGATAGGTCGCCTGCATCATCACCTCGCCGTCGGCGCTCGGCATGAAGGTCCCGGCACTGATCTTCGCCGTCGGCGTCACGAGCCACATCTGATAGGTGCGGCCGGACTTCGGCATCGGGATGTGGTGCGCCACGAACGTCCACGCATTGTGCTGCTGGTCCCAGAACATCCGCGCGGTCGGTGCGGTCGGCATGGTCGATGTCAGCGTCATGACCGCGACCTGCGGTCCGATCAGGTTCGCGATCATCTGCTCGCGAGTTCTGAGCGTCGCGCGTAGCGAGTCGAGCGCCGCGACCTGGGTGCCGCTCGTCGCCTGCACCGCCGCGAGCGACGCGCGCGCTTCGTCGCGCTCACGGCTCGCTTTGAGAAACAGGCCGACGCCCAGGATCGCCACGAGGCTCGCCGCCATCGCCATCCAAGCCGCGGGTCCGAGCGTGCGTCGCGGCGTGTACGGACGGAGCGGCGTGGCGCC
>DASSEA010000032.1:0-2915 GCA_035696805.1 Casimicrobiaceae bacterium | reverse complement strand
GCGTCCCAGCCGAGCTGGAAATCGATGCGCCACACGTTGTCCGGCTGCCGGTGCATCAACGCCGACCCGTGACGGTGAAAGGGTGGATCGAACCAGAAGCGCCGCTCGACCGGCAGATCGGCGCGCATCCGGATATCCGCGATCAGGAACCGGTCGCGAAATGTCTGCCCGCTGCTCTTCAGCCCCAGCAGCTCGCGCACCGACGATCGCGAGCCGTCGCAGGCGACGAGGTAGTCGCAGCGCAGCCGATAGCCGCCATCCGGTGTTTCGACGGTGACGAGAACGCCGTCGTCGGCGACCTCGACCCCCGTCACCTTGTTCTTCCACCGCATCTCGACGCCCGCTTGCGCAAGCGCATGGTCGTAGAGGAATCCCTCCGCGTAATACTGCTGCACGTTGACGAATGCCGGGTGGCCATGCCCCGCCTCCGGAAGCAGGTCGAATGCATAAACGAGGCGATCGCGGAAATACACCTTGCCCGTTTTCCACGACACGCCCTTGCGCGCGGCGGCGCCGCACCCGAGGCGGTCCCAGATTTCCAGCGTGCGCTTCGCGAAGCAGATCGCGCGCGATCCGCTCGACAGCTTGTCGTCGTCGTCGAGCAGCAGTACCGCCGAGCCGTGGCGCGCGAGATCGATGGCGAGCGTCAGTCCGATCGGACCGCCGCCCACGACGACCACCGGCCGATGCGGCACGCCGGCCGTGCGGCACTCGGCCGGCATCGCATACGGCAGTGAAAGCGTCTGGTAGTCGATCGACATCGTCGTCCGTGCCCGGCGTGTTTCGACCGGCGGAATCTTCGCGTGGTCAGTCGGCGAGCGCGCGCCACATCTCCTGGTCGCGCGCCGCGGTCCAGATGCGCGGGTCGGGATGCGCGGTCGCTTCGTCGTAGGCGCGCGTCACGTCGAACGGCAGGCAATGGTCGAAGATCACCCAATGCCCGTACTTCGGACGCAGTTCCGCGTAGGTATCGGCGTAGATCGCGCGCAGGTCCTTGCCGTGTTTGGCGGCTTTCGACACCGCTGCGTAGAGCTCGCTCACGAATGCCCGCGTCCCCGCGAGCCCCTCTTCGATCTGCCGTCGATCCATCAGGGCCGGGCCGCGTCCGGGAACGAGCTTTTCGGGGCGCAAAGCGGCCAGCGCATCGAGCGTCTTCGGCCAGTCGGCGAAATACGCGTCGCCGGCGTACGGCGTCGCACCGTATTCGACGAGATCGCCCGAGAACAGCGTGCGCTCGCCGGGCAGCCAGACGATCGTGTCGCCCTTCGTGTGTCCGCGGCCGATCTGCATCAGCTTCACTTCCAGCTTGCCGAGCCACACGGTCATCTCGCCGCGAAACGTGAGCGTCGGCCAGGTCAGTCCGGGGACGCTTTCGACGGCGCGGAACAGCCGCGGAAAGCGCTCGATCTCGCTTTGCATGTCCTGCGCGCCGCGCTCGACGATCAGGTCGTACGTGTCCTGGCTCGCGATGATTTCCTGCGGCGCGTAACCGGTCGCGCCGAGCACGCGCACGGCGTGATAGTGCGTGAGCACAACGTAGCGCACCGGCGCCGCAGTGACATCGCGAATGCGCCGCAGGACGTCCTGCGCCATCACCGGCGTCGCCTGCGTGTCCGCGACGAGCACGGCGTCGTCGCCGATGACGATGCCCGTGTTCGGGTCGCCCTCCGCCGTGTACGCGTACGCGTGCTCCGAGAGCCGGTCGAAGCTCACCGTCTTTTCCTGAACGTCCGCCTGCGACGCGAAGGTCCTGCTCATCATCGCCTCCTGCAGGGCCGCGTCTCACGCGACCCGAACGCCGATTCGTTATTATGCGTCACCGCCGACTACACGAGAGCGACGCCATGCCTGAACATCTGCTCCTCGAGACGCGCGATCGCGTCGGGCTGCTGCGCATCAATCGACCGCAGCGGATGAATGCCCTGAACGACGCGCTCGCGCGCGAGATCTGCGAAGCGCTGTTCGCAAACGACGCCAATCCTGACATCGGTTGCAACGTCATCACCGGCAACGACAAGGCGTTTGCGGCAGGCGCCGACATCGGTGCGATGGCCGAGTGGAGTTATGCGCGGGTCTACGGCGACGACTACATCACGAAGGACTGGGAAGGCATCCGTCGCGTACGCAAGCCGGTCATCGCCGCGGTTGCCGGTTATGCGCTCGGCGGCGGATGCGAACTCGCGATGGCCTGCGACATCCTCATCGCCGCCGATACCGCGAAGTTCGGGCAGCCGGAAGTGACGATCGGCACGATCCCCGGCTTTGGCGGCACGCAGCGCCTTCCGCGCGCCGTCGGCAAGGCGAAGGCGATGGAGTGGTGCTTGACCGGGCGCATGATCGACGCGAACGACGCCGAACGCGCGGGCCTCGTCGCCCGTGTCGTTCCCGCCGCCGATCTCGAAACCGAGGCGCTTGCGGTCGCGGCGAAGATCGCGTCGTTTTCGCTTCCGGTCGTCATGAAGATCAAGGAAGCGATCAATCGCGCGTACGAATCGTCGCTGACCGACGGACTCGCTTTCGAGCGTCGCGAATTCCACGCGACGTTCGCGCTCGACGACCAGAAGGAAGGGATGCGCGCGTTCGTCGAGAAGCGCAAACCGCAATTTCGGCATCGATAACCGACGCGTGCGGGGTTCCTGCATCGCGGTCTCGATGCGCGTCGCGAATCGTCGATGGCGTCCCTGATCGTCGCGGGTGCAGGTCGTTGAGCATCGACGAAGCCCCCATCCGGGCCTGGCTGTCGGCGCACCGCCACGACGCGGAGGCGTTCCTGGCGGCGCTGGTCCGAACGCCGTCCGACAATCCGCCGGGTGATTGCGCGCCTCATGCGGCGCGCACAGCCGCGCTGCTCGAAGCAATAGGGCTCGTCGTCGAGCGCCATGACGTGCCGCCGGCGGAGGTCGTCGCGCACGGGA
>DASSEA010000031.1:0-3215 GCA_035696805.1 Casimicrobiaceae bacterium | reverse complement strand
CTCCTGCTCGCGCTTCTGCTTGCGTTCCGCGTCGAGCTTGACGAGCCGTTCCTGTTCGACCTGGCGGCGGCGCACCTGCTGGCGCTGCATCTCCTGCAGCCGCTCCTCTTCGGTCGGTTCGGCATCGATCGAAAGCGTGAGGCCGGAGCTCGTCGCCGGCTCGCCGCGCGGACTCCTGAGCTTGATGTTGAGGCGCAGTTCGTTCGCCGAATCGGCGTTGCGAATCGCCTCCTCGTAAGAAATGTGACCGTCGTTGTACAGCTCGAAGAGCGCCCAGTCGAACGTCCGCATGCCGAGTTCGCGCGAGCGCCCCATGATCGTCTTCAGTTCGTGAAACTCTCCCTTGAAGATGCGCTCGGCGATCGTCGGCGTGTTCAGCAGGATTTCGACCGCCGCCTTGCGGCCTTCGCCGTCCTGCATGCGCACGAGGCGTTGCGAAACGATCGCGCGCAGGTTCGCCGACAGATCCATCAGGAGCTGGTTGCGCCGCTCCTCGGGAAAGAAATTGATGATGCGGTCGAGCGTCTGGTTCGCGTTGTTCGCGTGCAGCGTGCCGAGGCAGAGGTGCCCGGTTTCCGCGAACGCGATCGCATGTTCCATCGTCTCCGCGTCTCGGATTTCGCCGATCAGGATCACGTCGGGCGCCTGCCGCAGCGTGTTCTTGAGCGCGTGATGCCACGAGTGCGTGTCGACGCCGACTTCGCGGTGCGTGACGAGGCACCCCTTCGATTCATGCACGTACTCGACCGGATCCTCGATCGTGATGATGTGACCCGACGCCGTGCGGTTGCGGTGATCGAGCATCGCCGCGAGCGACGTCGACTTGCCCGAACCCGTCGCACCGACGACCAGAACGAGACCGCGTTTGTTCATCACAATCTGCGCGAGGGTATCGGGCAGGCCGAGCTTTTCGAACGTCGGAATCTCCGTCGCGATCGTCCGCACGACCATCCCGACGTGCTGCTGCTGGACGAACACGTTGACGCGAAAGCGCGAAATGCCGGTCAGCGCGATCGCGAAATTGCATTCCTTCTCGCGCTCGAATTCCTCGCGCTGGCGCGCGTTCATGATCGAATACGCGAGATCGCGGGTGACCTGCCCGGTCAGTTTCTGGCTCGCGAGCGGCCGGATGTTGCCGTGCGCCTTCATGCTCGGCGGAAAATCGTTGGCGATGAACAGATCGGAGCCGCCGGCCTCGCTCATCGTCGCGAGCAGCTTGTGCATGTAGGCGCGAGCCTTGTCGTCGTTGTGGGTATCGGACATGGGAACGGAGAGTGATAAAGGGCTAGACCCGGACACGGCGGTTCATATGGCAAGTTGCATGCCCGGATCGCGCTACAATTTTTTGCCCGCTAACCGTCCGATGTCCCGTACGCCTGCCTCGCCCCCGCCGCTAACGCTTGCGAAATTCAGCCGGCCGCGCCTGTACGACGTGCTGCGGCGTGAGCGGCTGTTCGCGCGGATCGACGCGGCGCGCGCACACCCGATCGTCTGGATCGCCGGTCCGCCGGGCGCCGGCAAGTCGACGCTCATTGCAAGCTATATCGAAGCGCGCAAGGTCCCCGGTGTCTGGTTCCAGGCGGACGCGGGCGATGCGGACCCGGGAACGTTCTTTCACTACCTGAAACTCGCGGCGTCCGACGTGATGCGCGCAAAGTCGCGCGCCCTCGCAGCGCTGCCGCGCTTCGGCCCGGAGTACGCGGGCGATCTTCCGGCATTTACGCGGCGTTTCCTGCGCGCGTTCTTCGCGCTGTTTCCGCCGCAGTCGCTGCTCGTCATCGACAATTTCCACGAACCGCCCGCAACGGCCGCGTGGCGTCACGCGTTCAGCGAAGGCCTGCGCGAGTTGCCGTCGAACCTCAACCTGGTGTTCGTCTCCCGCACGCCGCCGCCGCCCGAAATGTCGCGGCTGATTGCCGACCAGTCGATCACGCAGATCGACTGGAGCGAACTGCGCTTCACCGAGGACGAAGCGCGCGCGATGACCGCGAACGCGCGCATCGAAGCACCGCTGTCCCGCGAGATTCACCGCGCGAGCGACGGCTGGGCCGCCGGCATCGTCCTGATGCGCGAGCATCTCGTGCGCTCGGGTGCGCTCGATGCGCCTGCACGCATCCCCGAGAGCAAGGAAGCGGTGTTCGCGTATTTCACTGGCGAGATCTTCGAACGCGCGCGCCCGCAAAACCAGCGCACGCTGCTCTTGTCGGCGCTGCTGCCGTCGGTCACCGGCGCCGACGCCGCCGCGATCACCGGCGACGCGGACGCGCCGCGTGTCCTCGATTACCTGTACCGCCAGCATCTGTTCACCGACCGGCGTCGCAGCGGTGCCGAGCCGGTCTATCAGTTCCACGCGCTGTTTCGCGAATTCCTGCTCGACGAAGGACGCCGCCGCCTGACGCCCGACGAGCGGCGCGATGCCCTCGACCGCGCCGCGGGCCAGCTCGTATCGCGCGGTGAGTTCGACGCCGCCGCTGCGCTCTATCGGGAAGCCGCCGCGTGGCCGGCGTTGACCGGGCTCGCGTTGCACGTGGGCGCAGCGCTGATCGCCGACGGGCGCACGAACACGCTCGCGCAGTGGATAGATGCGCTGCCCGAGCCGTTTCGTCAGCGCGAGCCGCGGCTGTCGCTCTATCTCGGCGTCGCGCTGCTGTACAGCGAACCGGCGCGCGCGAAATCGCTGCTCGACTCCGCGTACGCAGGGTTCGTCGCGAACGGGGACGTCCGTCGAATGCTGATGACGGCAGCGCACGCGGTCGATTGCCACTACTTCGAATGGGCCGACTTCGGGCCGCTCGATCGCTGGATCGCCGTGTTCGAGGAACGCCTCGACGCGAATGCGCCGCTCGATACGCCGTACGACGCGATGCGCGTGTACTCGGCGTTCCTGATTGCGCTCTTGTTTCGCAAGCCGGATCACCCGCGCATCGGCGCCGTGGCGACCGAAGTCGCGCGGCAGATCGCCGACGAATCGGCGTTGCAGGTCCCGCTCAATTTCCTGCTGAACGCGGCGTCGATCCTGTTCAACTATTACAACTGGAAGACCAAGGGCGATACCGCGGACGCGCTGGTCGCGCGCGTGACGCCGTGGCTTGCCGACCCGCGCGCGACACCGCTGAACCGGGTGTGGTGGCGCGTGCACCTGGCATTCAACCAGCAGATTCGCGGCCGCTTCGATGCGGCGCGCAGGACGACGGACGAGGCGGAATCGATCGCAC
>DASSEA010000030.1:0-5115 GCA_035696805.1 Casimicrobiaceae bacterium | reverse complement strand
ACGAGCGTGCGCGCGCGGAATTGATGCTGCTGCGCATTCTGCCGGTAAGCGCGCGCCGCCGGGGCCTGCTGAACGACGCACGCGTCACCTCGTCACTGGCGCGTTACGACCTCGAGCACATCATGGCGCCGACGCTCGTCACCAGCGTCGCGGATGACCTTTTCGGAACGTACGACGCCGCGCGTTACACCGCAGAGCACATCCCGAATGCGCGCTTTGTCGGCTTTCCGAGCGGCGGACACGTCTGGCTCGGCCACCGCCAGCAACATGAAGACCGGATCGTCGCTTTCCTTCGCGACGTCGCGGGCGGCCGCGGTTCAGCCGGCGTTTAGACCTCGCGACTACCGTCGCTCGATCCACCCCATCATCGCCACCGCGACCGCGGTGAAGAACGCAAGCGGGAACACGGCGGAAAAGAGCGGCGGCCAATCGTTGAGTAGGCCTAGGTTCGAGAACAGGCGCCCGAGCAGGAAGAACGAAAGGCCGATCATCGTTCCGGCGAAGATACGGAAACCCACGCCGCCCTGGCGCCGCTGGAAATGAGCGAACGGGAGCGCGAGCACCATCATCACCAGCACGGCGAGGGGATAGAACACCTTGTTCCAGAACGCGATCTCGAAGCGCGACGTCTTTTGCGCATTGTTGCCGAGTACGCGGATATTGTCGTAGAGCGCGCCGAGTTCGAGCCGCTCCGGCGCCACTTGGTAGACGTTCAGGATCGACGGCCGCAACACCGTCGTCCACAGGAACACCGGCGCCGTCGTCACGCGCGTCGCATCGGTGCCGATTTCGGTCGACTTCACGTTCTCGAGCTGCCACTGCCCGTTGCCAGCGAAGCGGCCCGATTGCGCGATGCGCACGACTTTGAGCCGCAGGTCGTCGCCGAACTCGTACATGCGCACGCCCGACAGCGTCATGTCGGCGAGCACCGTGCGGATGTTCACGAACGTCAGGTCCTGCTTGAACCAGAAACCCGATTCGAACTGCTGTGCCACGACCCGCGACGAATCCGACGACGTTCGCACCGTCTGCGCGATGCGCTCGGCAGGCGGCGCGACGTATTCGCCGGCGAGAAAGGTCGCGGCGGCGAGCGGAAGGCCGACCCGCAGCACCGACCAGGTGACGCGCGCGAGCGACATCCCCGACGCGCGCATCACCGTGTATTCGGAATTGGCGACGAGCTGGGCGATCGCGAACAGCGTGCCGATCAGCGCCGCCACCGGAAAGAGTTCGTACAGCCTCGACGGCAGGTGCAGCGTGACGTACAGCAGCGCGCGGCTGATCGTATAGTCGCCGCGGCCCACGTCGCCGAGCTCGTGGATCAGGTCGAAGAACGCGAACAGCGCGAGCAGCGCGCCGAAGATCAACAGCGTCGCGAACAGGACATCGCGACCGATGTAGCGCTGCAGCGTCTTCATGGCTTCAAGCCGGCACGGGCACGGTGGTGGAACGGGTCAACACGCCGCTCACCGACAGCTGTTGCCGGAACAACAGCACCACCACCAGCAGGGCGACCGCATGCGGCAGGATCAGCCCGGCCCAAAGCTCGAGTCGACCCTGCGCAATCATGCTCTGGACGATGTTCAGGCAGTTGCTGTAGAGCATGTAGAGGAACGCCGCCGCGACCAGGTTGAACGAGCGTCCCATGCGCGGGTTGACGTAGGCGAGGGGGACGGCGAGCAGCGTCAGCATCAGCGCCGAGATCGGCACCGAAATCCGCCAGAACAGCTCCGCGCGTTCAACGCGACCGCCGGTCGCGACCAGCGCGGCGGTCGGGATCGCCTTCGACGACGTCGGCAGCGCGCGGATCTCGTTGGGCTCGATGCGCCGTCCGAGCCGCTCGAATTCGACGACGCGGTAATCCGGCGTCCCCGGCGTTCCCTGGTAGCGGCGGCCGTGCTCGAGCACCAGGAACCGGTCGCCGTTCGGCATCTCCTCGAGCTTCCCACGAGCGGCCACCGTCGTCGCGTCCTGCTTGTCCTCGACCGAATGCAGGAAGACGTTGTTCACCGTGCTCGTCACCGGGTTGATGCTTTCGACGAATACGACGAGATTGGCGCGCGAGAACTCGCGGAAGAGTCCCGGCGTCACGTACGCGATGTCGTCGCGCGACTCGAGCTGGCGTTCGAACTCGATCTTGCGCAGTTCAGCCCATGGCGAGAGGAACAGTGACAGCGCGACGATCGCAACCAGAAATGGGGCGGCGAACAGGAGGATCGGACGCAGGCACGCGATCAGCGACTGACCTGACGTGAACCATACAATCATCTCGCTATCGCGATACCACCGCGAAAGCGTCAGCAGCACCGTGAGAAACAGGGCGACGGACAGCAGGATATTGAAGTAAAACAGCGCATTGAATCCGAGCAGCGCCAGGATGCCGTCGGGAGCCACGGCGCCGCCGGCGGCGCGGGCGAGCAGCCGCAATACCAGATTGGTGAAGAGGATGGCGAGGAGAACCAGGAACAGCGCCACCGCCGTCGCCGTCAGTTCGCGGACGAGACTACGCCGGAAAATCATGACGGCGGGAAAATTTTGACTTTTTTACGGCGTTTTGCCGATAATGCGCGGGAGCAACGCCTTTGCGGCACAAAAACGTCAGGGACCAAAACCGAGGAGCCCGATGGAATTTACCATAAAAAGCGGCAGCCCCGAGAAGCAGCGCAGCGCGTGCGTCGTCGTCGGTGTTTTCGACAATCGCAAGCTGTCGCTGTCCGCCGAGCTGATCGATCGCGCTTCCAATGGCTACATCAGCGAGATCATTCGGCGCGGCGACATGGAGGGGAAGCTGGGAATGACGCTGCTGATGCACAGCGTCCGCGGGACGCTCGCCGACCGGGTGCTGCTCGTCGGTCTCGGCAAGGAACGCGACTTTCGCGACAAGGAGTTCCGGCAGGCGATCCGCAGCGCCGTCAAGCTGCTGAACGAGACCGGATCGTACGAGGCGGTCCTCTACCTGACCGAGGAGAAGGTCAAGCGGCGCGAGGTCGCGTGGCGCGTGGAGCACGCGGTGCTGGTCGCGATGGATGCCGTCTATCGGTTCGAGCAGATGAAAAGCGAACCGACCGAGGTGCGTCGCCCGCTGCGCAAGCTGACGCTGTCGGTTCCACAGCGATCCGACCTTTCCGCGGGTGAGGCCGCCGCGGCGCGCGGGCTTGCGATCGCACACGGCACCGATTTCGCGAAGGATTTGGGCAATCTGCCGGCGAACGTGTGCACGCCGCGTTACCTCGCCGAGCGCGCGCAGGAGCTCGGCAAGGAGTTTCCCGACGTCAAGGTCAAGATCCTCGAGCGCGCCGAGATCGAGGCGCTCGGCATGGGCACGTTCCTTTCTGTGACACAGGGTAGCGACGAGCCGCCGCGGTTCATCGTGCTCGAATACGAACAGTCGGGGAAGAAACAGAAGCCGCTCGTGCTGGTCGGCAAGGGGATCACGTTCGACACCGGGGGCATTTCGATCAAGCCGGCAGGCGACATGGACCAGATGAAGTTCGACATGTGCGGCGCCGCGGCGGTGCTCGGCTCGCTCCGCACGATTGCCGAACTCAAGTCGAAGCTGAACGTCGTCGGTCTGATCCCGGCGTGCGAGAACATGCCGTCGGGACGTGCCACCAAGCCCGGCGACATCGTGAAATCGATGTCCGGGCAGACGGTCGAAGTGCTGAACACCGACGCCGAGGGCCGGTTGATTCTGGCCGACGCGCTGACGTACGCGGAGCGTTACGAGCCACAGGCGGTCGTCGACGTGGCGACGCTCACCGGTGCCATGGTCGTCGCGCTCGGTCACGTCGCGAGCGGCGTTTTCAGCAACAGCGATCCTCTTGCGCGCGCCTTGCTTGCCGCAGGGGACGACGCGTACGACCGCGGGTGGCAGATGCCGCTCTGGGACGACTATCAGGAAGGCCTGTCCAGCAATTTCGCCGATTTTGCGAATGTCTCTGGCCGCGCAGGCGGCAGCATCACCGCCGCGTGCTTCCTTTCGCGGTTCACGCGCAAGTACGACTGGGCGCATATCGACATCGCTGGCATCGCGTGGAAGGAAGGCAAGGAGAAGGGCGCCACCGGCCGGCCGGTGCCGATGCTCGCGACGTGGCTCCTCGCCAACGAAGGCGCGGCGTAACGTAGACCGCTCTTGGCGACGGGGCTCATGCGATGACGCAGATCGATTTCTTCACGCATGTTTCGGAGCCGCTCAAGCTGGCGGCGAAGATCATCGCCAAAGCCTATCGCGCGCATGGCAGCGTGCGCGTCTTGACGCCGGATGCGGAAACGACGAACGCGCTCGATCGCCTGTTGTGGATCGATCCGCCGCTGGCGTTCCTGCCGCATTGCCGGATGGACAGCGCGATCGCGGGCGAAACGCCGATCTGGATCGACGAGCGGCTGGAGCACAGCGGGCCGGCTGCCGTCTTGCTGAATCTGCACGCGGAAACGCCGCCGTTCTTCAGTCGCTTCGAGCGCCTGGCCGAGGTGGTGGCCGCGGACGAGGCGCAGGTCATCGCCGGGCGTGCGCGCTTTCGCTTTTATCGCGAGCGTGGCTATGAGCTGCGACAGCACGATTGGTCGCAGCGCGATTGATGGCGCTCGGCGATCGCGCCGTTAGCCGATGCCTACCGCACGCGAACTGCTCGAACAGGCCGACGCACTGATGCGGCGCAATCGCCGTCGCGATCGCGACAAGCCCGGCGGGCTGCCGACGTTGACCGGCGCGCGCGGCACCGAGCGCGACGAAACGCTGGCGCCGACGATCATCCTTCCGGATGCGGTGCGCGAGGTCGCCGATGCTTCGGGACCCGATGCGCCGGCCGATCCGATCTCGCTCGACACATTGTCCGACGTTCCGGTCCTGACCGATGTCGTCGACGTGTGGCCTGCCGGGGAGACGCCCGACGCCTTCGTCGACGGGCAGGCGCACTTCGAATCCGACCGCGCGCCCGTCAAGGCGGGAACCCTCGACGAGGCGCTCGAGGCCGATGCGCTTGCATCGCGCGTCTCGGATTCCGAGGACGCCTTCCCCATGCGGGCGGTGCCTTCCGACGTCGTCACGGACGATGCAGCCCCCGCGGCACGCGATGAGTTCACGGCACGCGACGAGCCGACGGCACGCGACGAGTC
>DASSEA010000029.1:0-2972 GCA_035696805.1 Casimicrobiaceae bacterium | reverse complement strand
GAAGCGATGCTCGATCCAAGATGGCGCCGTCCGCAACACGCGGTTGCCGTCGTCGTAGCGCTGGCCGTGGGCTTCGCGCTCGCGGCCCCGTGGCTGATCGCGCTTCATCAGCGCGACCCCGCGCTCGTCGCCGCATGGCTCGCCGCCGAAGCGCCGACCGAGTACATCGCATGGCTCGACGATGCGAGTCGCGCGAACCCGCTGTACCACGCGCGCAACCTGCTGTGGTTTGCGTGGCCCGCGCTGCCGCTGGTCGCGTGGATGCTGTGGACGCGCGGCCGCGGTTTCAATGGCGGGCTCGCGCAGCCGGCGGTGCAGATTCCCGGGGTGCTCGCGCTCGTCATCTACGTGAACCTGTTGCTGATGCCCGCTCCGAAGTTGATCGACGCCCTGCCGCTCCTGACGCCGCTTGCCCTCCTCGCCGCGCTCGAGGTCGATTCGCTGCGCCGCGGGTTTTCGGCCGCGCTCGACTGGTTCGGCATCCTGACCTTCGGGCTGCTCGCGATCGTCGTCTGGGGGATCTGGATCGACGCGCGGCTGAACGGAATGTCACCGGCAATTGCAGCGCTCTTTCGCGATACGGAAACGGGATTTCAGCCGACGTTTCACTTAGGATCGGTCATCATCGCGGTCCTGCTCACGCTCGCATGGTTTGCGCTCGTGCGCCCGGCGCGACGCAGCAACCGGCGCGCGTTGCTCAACTGGGCGGTAGGCGTTACGCTGGCCTGGGGCCTTTATTCGACGATCTGGCTGCCGTACCTCGACTCGCGCCGCTCGTATCGCGCGATGATGGAAGACCTCGACACCCACCTGCCGGCGCAGGGCTGCGTCACCAGCCGCAACCTGGGCGATCCGCAACGCGCGCTCCTGTTCTACTTCGCCGGCATCGCGACGGTGCGCGAGGAAACGCATCCGATGGCGGACTGCCGAGCGTTGCTCGTTCAATATGGCGCGATCGCGGGGCCGCCGCCGGCGCTCGACGGATGGCGCGTCGCATGGCAGGGCGGTCGCCGCGGTGACGCCACCGAGCGCTACGTTCTCTATATGAAGGAACGCACGTCGTGAAGTTCATCGACGAGGCCGTGATCGAAGTGATCGCCGGCGATGGCGGCAACGGTGCGGCATCCTTTCGCCGCGAGAAATACGTGCCGCGTGGAGGCCCCGATGGCGGCGACGGCGGTCGCGGCGGCAGCATCTGGGCCATCGCCGATCGAAACATCAACACGCTCGTCGACTATCGCTACGCACGCATCCACCGCGCCAAGCGCGGCGAAAACGGACGGGGAGCCGATCAATATGGGCGCGGCGCCGAGGACATCGTGCTCAGGATGCCCGTCGGCACCGTGGTCGCCGACGCCGACAGTGGCGAACTGATCGCCGATCTGGATCGCGACGGCGCACGTGCGCTGCTCGCGCGGGGCGGCAAGGGCGGGCTCGGCAACCTGCATTTCAAGTCGAGCACCAATCGCGCGCCGCGACAGACGACGCCGGGCGAGCTCGGCGAAGCGCGTCGGCTCAAGCTCGAACTCAGGGTTCTCGCGGACGTGGGTCTGCTCGGACTGCCGAACGCCGGCAAGTCGACGCTGATACGGGCCATTTCTGCGGCGCGCCCGAAGGTTGCCGACTATCCCTTCACGACGCTCGCCCCGCAACTCGGCGTCGTGCGCATCGACGAGGGGCGCAGTTTCGTCGTCGCGGACATTCCCGGATTGATTGAAGGCGCCGCGGAAGGCGCGGGCCTCGGCCACCAGTTCCTGCGTCACCTGCAGCGAACGCGGTTGCTGCTGCACGTCGTCGACATCGCCCCCCCGGATCCGGACGCGAACCCCATCGACGATGCGCGCGCGATTGCGCGTGAACTCGCGAAGTACGACGCGGAACTGGCGGCGAAACCGCGCTGGATCGTATTGAACAAGCTCGATCTGGTGCCGGTGGACGAGCGCAAGACGCGAGCGGCGCAATTCGTCAAGGCGTTGCGCTGGAAAGGTCCGGTGTTCGCGATTTCGGCGATCAACGGGGACGGCTGCCGCGCATTGACGTTCGCCGTGCAGGCGTGGCTCGACGAGCATCCGAAAGTGATCGAAGTGCCGCCCGTTGCAGAGGAAACACCGATCGTCGTGACGCCGTCGCCGGTCACGACGTCACGGCGCCGCAGGGCCCCGCGAAATGAAAGCTGACCGTACGGCGCTCGAACGAGCGCGGCGTCCTGCGCTTGCGCCCTGCGCGCGGTCACGATCATGACGGTATCGCGCGTCGCACAGGCCTCCCGCCTCGTCGTCAAGGTCGGCTCGAGTCTCGTCACCAATGAAGGCCGCGGCCTCGACCACGAGGCGGTCGCACGCTGGGCCGGCGAAATCGCCCGGCTGACCGAGTCGGGCAAATCGGTCGTGCTCGTGTCGTCGGGTGCAATCGCCGAAGGCATGCAGCGGCTCGGCTGGTCGACGCGACCGCGCGCGATCCACGATCTGCAGGCCGCCGCGGCCGTTGGCCAGATGGGCCTCGTGCAGGCATACGAAGCGGCGTTCGCGCGCTATGGGCTGCATACGGCACAAGTGCTGCTGACGCACGAGGACCTCGCGGACCGCCGTCGCTACCTGAATGCGCGCACGACGCTGACGACGCTGCTGGGGTTGCACGTGATCCCGGTCATCAACGAAAACGATACGGTGACGACCGACGAGATCCGGTTCGGCGACAACGACACGCTCGGCGCGCTCGTGACCAATCTGATCGAGGCCGACGTGCTGGTGCTGCTCACCGACCAGCACGGCCTCTATACCGCCGACCCGCGCGTCGATCCGACGGCAACCATCGTGCGCGAGGCGCGCGCCGGCGACCCCGAGCTGGAGCGCATGGCCGGCGGTGCCGGCAGTTCGATTGCACGCGGCGGCATGCTCACCAAAGTGCTTGCAGCGAAGCGCGCCGCACGCTCCGGTGCGGCGACGATCATCGCGAGCGGACACGAACCGGAC
>DASSEA010000028.1:0-3533 GCA_035696805.1 Casimicrobiaceae bacterium | reverse complement strand
TAGACGCGACTCGTCGAGTTGCACGACTGGCCCGTCACGTAGCGGAAATTCATCCCGCGAACGACGCCTTCGCCGATCTCGGCCGGCGACGCGTCCGCGCATGCGATCAGCGCATTCTTGCCGCCGAGTTCGAGCGTCAGCGGCTTGAGCGTCGCTGCGGCGGCCTGCATGACGGCGCGGCCCGCGGTCACGCTTCCGATGAAGCCGATCTTGGCGACGCGCGGATGCGCGGCGAGCGCAGCGCCCGCCTCGCGCCCGCCGGTGACGACATTGAAGACGCCGGGGGGAAACACGTCATGCCAGAGCTCGGCGATGCGCAGTGCGGATAGCGGCGTCTGCTCGGCCGGCTTGATGACGAGCGTGTTGCCGGCAGCGAGCGGCGCCGCTGCCTTGCCCCCGACGAACAGCAGCGGATGATTGAAGGCGCCGATCCGTGCGACGACGCCGAGTGGCTCACGCAGCGTGTAGTTCAGAATCCCCGGTGCGATGGGGATCGTCGCGCCCTTCACCTCGGTCACGAGGCCCGCGAAATGATCCATGTACGCGGCGCTGATGTCGACGTCGTAGCGCATCGCCTGCAATGGATTTCCGGTATCCACCGCGTCGAGCCAGGCGAGCTCGTCGCGATGCTCGAGCAGGATCGCGGACGCCGCGCGGATGCGGCGTGCGCGCTCCTGCGCGGGCGTGTCTCGCCAGCCCCCGAATGCGGCGTGCGCGGCCAGCACCGCTCGATCGGCGTCCTCCGGGCTGCCGTCTGCGACGTTACCGAGCGCGACACCCGTCGCCGGGTCCTGCACGGCGACGGTCGCACCCGACGCGGACGCGTGCCATGCGCCGCCGTAGTAGTGCATCCGCCGCGACGGCAGCGCGAAAGGCGGCGGCATCGGATCGCGCTGGTCGATCGTCCCCAACGTCACGGCGCGGTCCTCGGTCGATCGGGTACATGCCGCAACAACGCGGACGATACGGCCCGCGCATACTCCGGGACGACGTGCGTGTCGATCACGCAGATCGCACCCGCCTGCACCTGCGCGATCGCCGACGTGAGCGTGTTGGCGTACGCGTCGATGTCAGCGACGGGCCCAAGACCGACGGCGCCCTGGCCGTCGGCGAGGCATGCGAGGTTCAACGGAGGATCGCTCATTCGCATGCCGATCCAGCGATTCTCGATCGGACGATCGCGCGCCCGCGCGACGCGTTCCTGGTGGAGTTCATCGTTGAAGAACGAATGGTTGTTCGCGACGATCAGCAACAATGGCACGCGATAGTGAACGGCGGTCCAGATCGCCGTCAATCCCATCAGGTAGTCGCCATCGCCGACGATCGCAACGGGCAGCCGTTTCGTGTCGCGCAACGCAAGTGCTGCGCCAACGGCCATCCCGGGGCCGGAACCGATGCCGCCGCCGCCGTCGAAGCCGATGTAGTCGAGCGGGTGTGCAAAGCGGCACGCGTCCCCCGGCCAGCCGAGCGGCAGACGAATATACGACGGTTGATGGGGCGCGAGAATGTCGACCGTCACGCGCGCCAGATCTTCGATCGACAGGCCGTACGGCGACGTCGCCGGCTTGCCCGCGACGGATTGCACGTCCTGCGCACGAGACTTTGAATCTTCTCCTGGGGCCGAGCCGCGGACCGCGCCAACGCGTTCGACGAGCGCGCGCACGAGCGCGTCGGGATCGGCGAGCATCGAAATATCCGCCGGCGGCAGCGCCTGGTAATCCATGCTCCAGCCATTGTGCGAATACTGGTCGAGCGAGCACTGGATGATGGTGGCGCCCGGCCATTGGCCGCCGCAGGCGACCTTGAACGCACCTGCCAGGTCGATCCAGTCCAGGCTGAGAATGACATCGGCGTCGCGAATCAGCGCCGTCGCTTCGCCGCTGACGAAGATGCCGGGCGCGTAGGGATGAAGCGCGTGCGCCGTCGGAAACGTCGCGCCGGTCTTGAGATCGGTCAGCACACGCGCATTCAGACGCTCCGCCAGCACGACACGACGCT
This sequence comes from Casimicrobiaceae bacterium, assembly GCA_035696805.1. Classification (GTDB taxonomy): domain Bacteria; phylum Pseudomonadota; class Gammaproteobacteria; order Burkholderiales; family Casimicrobiaceae; genus VBCG01. Next base: position 1,535 of record DASSEA010000028.1, on the reverse strand, counting down.
GCCAGTCTTCGATACGAGCCGATACGCGTCCGATGAGGATCAACGGCCGCTTGGCGCTTGCGAGTGCCTCAGCTGCGCGCACGACGTCACGCGCCGGGGGTTCGACGCGAGACGCCGTTGTGAAGCGCTCGAGCGGCGGCAGCGGCACCGTTTCCGTGGGAACCTGCTCCTGGATCGACGCATCCAGGTTCACGTAGACGGGACCGCAGGGCGGGGTAAGCGCGATCCGGTGCGCGCGCAACATCGCTTCGATCGCCGCGGGCACGGAGGCCGGCTGGTCGTCCCATTTCGTGTATCCGCGAACGAGTGCGCCGAGATCGCGCGCTGTATGAATCCAATCGACCCACGGACGTCGCTGCGTGGCGTCCATCGGGCCGACGCCTCCCAGCAAAAGCATCGGCACGCGATCGCACCACGCGTTGAAGATCGCCATCGTCGCGTGCATCAGCCCCACGTTCGCGTGCAATGCGACTGCCATCGCACGACCGGTTACACGGGCATAACCGTGCGCGATGGCAACCGCATGCTCTTCGTGCACGGTGAGGAGGAGCGTCGGTCGAGCGTTGCCCAGATGATTGACGAGGCTGTCGTGTAGTCCGCGAAAGCTGGCGCCGGGCGTGAGCGCGATGAACTCGATGCCGAGTGTGCGCAGCATTTCGGCGATGAAGTCGCTTCCCCACCGTGCGGCGGAAGGCGCGCCTGGCTGGGGACGGTCAACAGAGGGTCGGTCATCGACCGACGCCGCAGCGCGATCGCGCATTGAATCAGCGCTCGGTGGGCACATGCGCATCTTCCAGCGCCCGCCAACGGGCAACGTCCAGGGCATCGTCGAGCAGCGCGCGGTGGTGCGCGCTGTCCGCGGCCGGCGCCATGCGTTCAACGCCGTCGGCGTGGCGGCGAAGTGCGCGCAGCGTCTGTTCCATCGTTCCGACGGCCCGAAAGATCAGCGAGGTTGGGAACGATACGTGGCCGTATCCCATCGCGCCGAGTTCAGCGGGCGTAAGCCACGGCGTGCCGACGCCCTCGAAGACCGCTGCGGACAACAGGGCGCCGTGCAGGGTTCTACCGACACGGGCATATTCGTCCGCCGTCCTGAGGCCGGCGATGAACACGCCATCCACGCCGAGCGCGAGGAACTGCTCGGCGCGCGCCAGCGCTTCGTCGAGGCCGAGCGCCCCATAGGCGTCGGTACGGCCGACGATCAGCGTGTCGGCATCCCGCCGCGCAGCGAGCGCGGTACGCAGTTTTTGCGCAATCTCCGTGCGTTCGCAGACGCCTTTCGCGGCTTCTGCGCGCGGTTGCTTATGCGCCCGGCGCTGGTCCTCGAGCAGGATCGCGCCCACACCCAGGCGCTCGTAGGCTTCGACGGTACGGACGACACTCTTCGCATCGCCGTAGCCACCGTCGCCGTCGGCGACGAACGGCAGATGGGTGGCGGCAGCGATATCGCGAATGCCGTCGGTCATCTCTCCGAGCGCAGCCAGACCGAGGTCCGGCAGCGCGAAGCGCGCTGCAAGGAGCGCCGATCCCCCGAT
>DASSEA010000027.1:0-5709 GCA_035696805.1 Casimicrobiaceae bacterium | reverse complement strand
CGCGATGGGCAGGTCGAAGCGTCCCGACTCCTTCGGCAGGTCGGCGGGCGCGAGACTCACCGTCACCTTGCGGGCCGGGAATTCGAATTGCGAGTGCTGGAGCGCCGCGCGGACGCGATCGCGTGCTTCGCGAACCTCGGTCTCGGCGAGGCCTACGACATGCACGCCGGGCAGCCCGCCGGCCAGGTGCACTTCAACGCTGACATGCGGCGCGGTGACGCCGGCAAGGCCACGACTGTGCACGATGGCGACGGACATCGCTGCTCCACGACCTCCCGAACCATCGTGAGGCGTCCGAGATGTTCGTGCACTCGACCGTTCGGCCGAAGGAGGCGAGCAGCGCCGGAGCGCGAAAGTGGGGCCCGACCTCGACGTTCGTTTGACCCGCCAGCGTCGAGTCCGACCCTCAAGCGATTAAACGTCGAACGTCCCGCCGAAATCGATTCCGCCGTCGTCGCCGCCCGACAGATCGCTGTCGTGCGGGGAGGCATCGTCGCTGACCTGGTCGCCGTCGGCGCTCGACTGACCGAGGTCGTCCGCGGCGTGCGGCCATTCGCCGAAGCGCTGCAGCGCGTCGGGATGCGAATTGAAGAAATGCTGGGCGACCATGCTGCCGAGGACCGTCCCTGCCATGCTGCTCAGCAAGGTCGTCCCGAACAAGCCGCCCATCGACGACGGGGCCATGGCCGGGCCGCTGCGCAGGCCGCCGAACATGCGTTCGAGCACACCCGGCTCGCGGATTTCAGCGCGCGTCGCGAGACGCGCGAGCTCGCCGGGACTGTCCGAAGGCGTGGCCAGCGCGCCGCCATCGCCGGCGGGCGTGGCCTCGCGCAATTCGCTCAACACCCGCTGGCGCTGCTCCGGCGTGAGCCGTGCGAACGCCTCGGCATGCGCCTGTTCGATCGTCTCGGGCGGCGCAGTGCGAAGCATGTAGCGATATCGCTCGATCGCCTGCGCATCGGTCAAGGCGGCGCCTGGCGCTGCCGGCGATCGTTGCATTCCCGCACCGTCACGAAACCGGTCCAGCAGTCCCATGGCTTCTCCTGTCGTCGAGGCACGCGCACGTTCTGACGCGTGACGCTTGGAGCGCCAGGGCCGCGACAGGTTCGCCTCACCCGAGCGCGCGCAAGGCGCTTCCGATTGCCGTCGTGAACGGCGCGCGTCCCAGACGACGTCGGACCGCGTCGCGAAGGCCGACCGCCGTCCGCACGACTCGCCTGCGAGCGTTGCGCGCGTACTTGCGAATGATCGCCGGGTGCCGGACCGCGAAGAGGGTGAACGCCACCAGCGTGCCGCCGGGGAGCAGCACCTCGATCAGCACGTACGGGCCAAGCTTGCGCGACAGGGCGGTCAAGGCTTCCAGCAACTGCATTGCGGTTCTCACGGCTGACCTGCATCGGTGTACTCGATGCCGCTACTTTGCAATGCAGCAACTTGCCGATCGCTGACGGATCGGCCGCTTGGAATGCCCCCGGGGGCGGTCGCGCAGAGCGCGGCGCTCGGCGACTGACCGCTGACTGACGGATGCGAGCGACTGGCGCTCGCACCCAGGGCGCGCGTGCCGCTAGACGAGCGTTGGCGGTGCAGGCGGCATGCGCGCTTCGAGTTCCGCAACGCGCGTTTCGAGTCGCTCGACCTTCTCGCGCGTCTTGCGCAGCACGTCGGCCTGGATGTCGAACTCCTGTCGCGTCACGAGATCGAGTCGCGCGAGCCCGCTTTGCAGCATCGCCTTGATGTTCTTTTCGAGATCCTTGGCAGGCGAGCCTTCGAACGCCTTGCCGATGCGTGCGGCGAGTTCGTCAAGGGATTTGGCGTTCAGCATCGGAGCCTCCGTTCGTGGTCACGCGGTTGGACCGGCAAAACCGGCTGCCTGTTCGGGTCGCCTCGCGACAGCCATGCGCCCCAGCAGCGTGCGAGCGCCGGGTATTCGCGCCCGCGATTGGTGCAGCGACTGCGATTCAGTGCGCGCCTCCACCCGGCGACGCGACACAGGCCTTTGACCCGAAAGGCTTTTTCATTGCGGGCACGCGGCGTGCAGACGACGCTTGCCATGTTTCGTTCACCGGAGAAGCTCAAATCATGAAAGCGCATTCTGCCACCTGTCTCGCCGCGTTGACCACGCTTGCCGCGTTCGCGTCGCCTGCAATCGCGCAGACACCGGCGACGCCGCCCGAACCGTTCACGTTCACCGGCAACGTCGGGATCTACAGTCAATACATCTTCCGCGGACTCACGCAGACGGATCGCAAGCCTGCGCTGCAAGGCGGATTCGATGTCGCTCACACGAGCGGCTTCTACGCGGGGACCTGGGCGTCGAACATCAGCTGGCTTCACGACGCCGGCGTCGTCGATCACGGCGCGAGCCTCGAATGGGACTTCTACGGCGGCTACAAGTACGCGATCAGCGAGGACTGGGGCCTCGATGCAGGTGTTCTCTATTATTGGTATCCCGGCACCTACCACGGCGGCGTCACGAAGCCCGATACCACCGAGCTGTACGTTGCCGGTGCGTGGAAGTGGGTGTCGCTCAAGTACTCGCACTCCGTCGACGACACGTTCGGCATCCCGAACTCGGAGAACAGCTGGTACCTCGACCTGTCGGCGAATTATCCGATCACCGATACGCTGACGCTGAACGCGCATGTGGGCCGCCAGGAGTTCAAGGGCAGCACCAACGGCTTCGACAACGGCGCGACGCTCGACTACACCGACTGGAAGCTCGGCGTGACGTGGGCCGCGGGCAACGGCTGGAACATCGGCGCGTACTACACGGACACAAACGCGAAGGATGCGGGGTACACGCTCGCCGGCCGCAACATCGGCAAGGCCACCGGCACCGTGTTCGTTCAGAAGACTTTTTGACGCGAGGGAAACCCAGATGAAACTCGTCACCGCAATCATCAAGCCGTTCAAGCTCGACGAGGTACGCGAAGCGCTGTCCGGCATCGGCGTGCAGGGGATCACCGTCACCGAGGTCAAGGGCTTCGGGCGGCAGAAGGGACACACGGAGCTCTACCGCGGCGCCGAGTACGTCGTCGATTTCCTGCCGAAAGTGAAAATCGAGGCGGCGCTGAAGGACGACCTGGTCGACCGGGCGATCGAGGCGATCGAGAAGGCGGCGAACACCGGCAAGATCGGTGACGGAAAGATCTTCGTATTCGACCTGATGCAGGTCGTTCGCATCCGCACCGGCGAAACCGGCGCCGACGCGCTGTAACGGGAGATGACCATGAAAAGAATTCTGATCATGCTGTCGCTGCTCGCTGCAGCGGGCATTGCGGCGCCCACGATGGGCCAGTACGAGGCGGCGCCATCCCCTGCAGTGACTGCGCCGGCGAACGACGCGAAGGCCGCGGACGCCAAGCAGGATGCGCCGCCGGCAGCGCCCGCCGCCCCCGTCGCGTCGTCTGCACCCGCTGCCGCGGCTGCCGCGCCTGCGCCGAACAAGGGTGACGTTTCGTGGATGCTGGTGTCGACGACGCTCGTCCTGATGATGAGCATTCCGGCACTCGCGCTCTTCTACGGCGGCATGGTGCGCGCGAAGAACATGCTTTCGGTGCTGATGCAGGTGTTCGTCGTGTTCTCGCTGATCACCGTGCTCTGGTGCGTTTATGGTTACAGCCTCGCGTTCACCGAAGGCAACGCGTTCTTCGGCAGCTTCGACCGCCTGTTCCTCAAGGGCACGTTCGATTCGGCGAAAAGCGAATTCGCGATGGCCGCTACGTTCTCCAAGGGCACGCCGCTGCCCGAGCTCGTGTACGTCGCGTTCCAAGCGACCTTCGCGGCGATCACCGTGTGCCTGATACTGGGCGCGTTCGCCGAGCGCGTGCGCTTTTCGGCGGTGCTGCTGTTTGCCGTACTGTGGTTTACGTTCGCGTACGTGCCGATCGCGCACATGGTGTGGTTCTGGCCCGGTCCCGACGCCTACACGAGCGCAAGCGTCGTCGATCAGATGAACGCCAAGGCCGGTTGGATCTGGCAGATGGGCGCGCTCGACTTCGCCGGCGGCACCGTCGTTCACATCAATGCGGGCGTCGCAGGGCTCGTTGGCGCAATCGTCATCGGCAAGCGCGTCGGTTACGGCCGCGAATCGATGGCGCCGCACAATCTGCCGATGACGATGATCGGCGCATCGCTGCTGTGGGCCGGATGGTTCGGGTTCAATGCCGGCTCGGCACTCGAAGCGAACAACTCGGCGGCGCTCGCGTTCATCAACACGTTCCTTGCGACCGCCTGCGCCGTGCTGTCGTGGACGTTCGGCGAATGGGCGCTGAAGAGCAAGCCGTCCATGCTCGGCGCGGCGTCGGGCGCCGTGGCCGGCCTCGTTGCGATCACGCCGGCGGCGGGCAACGTCGGCATTCCCGGTGCGTTCGTCATCGGCACGGCGGCAGGCTTTGTATGTCTCTGGGGCGTCAACGGGCTGAAGCGCGTCATCGGCGCGGACGACACGCTCGATGTGTTCGGCGTGCACGCGGTCGGCGGGATCCTGGGCGCGCTGCTGACCGGCATCTTCGTCTCGCCCGCGCTCGGCGGACCGAACGTCGTGGCCGACTGGGTGACCGGAAAGATGGAGTTCCCCGGTTATCTCGCGCAACTGTGGATTCAGGCGAAGGCCGTCGGCATCACGATCGTCTGGTCCGCCGTCGTGGCGTTCGCCAGTTACAAGCTCGTCGACCTGACGATCGGACTGCGCGTGCCGGAAGACGAGGAACGCGAAGGCCTCGACATCTCGTCGCACGGCGAGTCGGCCTACCGGATGTAGCCCCTGACCTACGGGGAACTGACTTTGGGGCCAGAGCAACCAGTCGCCTTGTTGCTCTGGCCCAAAGTCACTTGTCACTTGCGCGACTTGCGTCTGGCCCGTGGGTGCGCGGCGTCGTAGACCTTCGCGAGCGCCTGGAAGTCGAGGTGCGTATACACCTGCGTGCTTGCGATCGACGCGTGACCGAGAATTTCCTGCACGGCTCGCAGGTCGCCTGACGACTGCAGCACGTGCGACGCAAACGAATGTCGCAGCATGTGCGGGTGGACGTGCCGGGACAACCCCTGCCGGATCGCCCACTCGCCGAGGCGCTGCTGGATCGCGCGCGCGGACAACCGGCGTCCGGATCGCGCGGTAAACATCGCCGTCTCGCTCGCGTTCGCTTGCGAGCTTCGCACCGCGAGCCAGCGCGACACCGCCTCGCGTGCCGCCGCGCCCACCGGCACGATCCGCTCCTTGCTGCCCTTGCCGAACACGCGGACCTCGCCGGTCGCGAGATCGCACCCGGTCACGTCGAGTTGCGCGAGCTCCGACAACCGCAATCCCGATGAATACGCGAGCTCGAACAGCGCGCGGTCGCGCAGCGTCAACGGGTCGTCGCCGTCGATCGTGACGAGGCGCGCCGCTTCGTCGGGCGACAGCGCAGCGGGCAACCGACGTGGCGATTTCGGCGCCTTGATTCCGGCGCTCGGATCCTCGGCGAGCGACCGGTCGTGGTCGGCAAGAAAGCGGTAGAACGCGCGCCACGCCGATAGCGTTCGCGCGAGGCTCCTGCCGGAAAGGCCTCGCGCGTGAAGCGTCCCGACGAAGCGCATCAGATGCGCGCGATCGACGCGCGCGATCGGCGTCGGATCGGCCAGCGTGAACAGTTGCGCGACGTCTCGCAGATAGGCGGCGCGAGTGTGGGGCGTGCGCGGCGCGAGATGCATCGCGAACGCATCGAAGAG
>DASSEA010000026.1:0-6265 GCA_035696805.1 Casimicrobiaceae bacterium | reverse complement strand
CGTTCGACGTAATGCAGGGGCGGCTCCGCGTCGAGCGCTTCCTCGACGACATCGCGCTCGCGTCCGACGGCTTCACGCAGTAGCAGCGTCTCGAACTCGATGCCGAGCTGCTGCAGGAGCGCCTGGCGGCGCGGACTCTTCGATGCGAGGTACAGCAGGGGGGCGCTCATCCTGACCTCCGGTGCCATGGGCGACGCTGGAATCCCGTTCGTCGGCGTTACGGGCGAGTGCGACGGGCGTTACGATACAGCCGCGGAGTCCAGGCGCTACTCGCGATGATAGGGATGTCCGCTCGCAAGCATGTGCGCGCGGTACAGCTGCTCGACGAGGAGCACGCGGGCGAGCCCGTGCGGAAGCGTCATCGCCGACAACGCCATCGTCGCGAACGCGCCGGACTTGAGGCTCGTCGCCAGTCCGTCGGCGCTGCCGATCACGAACGCGAGGTCGTGGCCGGAAGCCTGCCAGCGCGTGAGCTTCGCGGCGAATTGCGCGGTCGTCCACGTCTCGCCGCGTTCGTCGAGCGCGACGACACGATGTGCCGAGCACGCGTGCGCGATACGCAGCGCTTCCGCATCGAGCAATTGCGGCACGGAGCGCCCGCGGTCGCGCGGCTCGGGGCGCAGGTCGACGATCCGCAGCGCCCATTCACGCGGCAGACGGCTCGCATAATGTTCGATGCCCGCGCTGACCCACGCCGGCATCCGGTGGCCGAGCGCGACGATGCGAATCTTCATCGCAGGCGGCGGCACGGGCCACCGCCGCGGATCACGCGCCGGCCCCGGGGGAGATCAAGCCGCCGTCACCGCGCGGGCGCGCTGGAACGCAGCCGGTGCCCAGAGCTCCTCGAGGTTGTAATACGCGCGGACCGCCGGTTGCATGACGTGGACGACGATGTCGCCCGCGTCGACGAGCACCCATTCGCCCGCTTCCTCGCCCTCCACGCCGAGGATCGACGCACCCGCTTCCTTCAGCTTGTCCCGGACGTGGTTGGCGAGCGCCTTCACCTGCCGATTGGAATCGGCGGAGGCGATGATCAGCGTGTCGTAGAGGCTGGTCTGCCGGCGAACGTCGAACACTGCGATGTCGCGCGCCTTGATGTCTTCGAGCGCGGCGACGGCGATGCGCTGCCACTTTTCAATCCGCATGCGTTACGTGTCGATAGAGTCGGTGCGATTCAATATAGGCCAAAACGGAAGCCGGCAGCAAACCGGCAATTTCGACCGATGGCGCGCCGGCGGCCAGCCTCGATCGGATGAAGCTCGACGAGATCGGCTGCGCCGTCACGGGCTGGACGTAAATGGTGCCGGCCGGGCGTTCCCGCAAGAGCTGCGGATCGTCGACGCGCCGTTGATGCCATGCGGCCAGCAGTTCCGCGGAAAGTCCGCGCTCGAGCTCGACGCCGGGCCGCGGCACGACGACGATGTGTGCAAGGTCGAACAGCGTTCGCCAGCGGTGCCATGCCGGGAACCCGTGGAATGCGTCCGCGCCGACCAGGAGCACGAGCGGCCGCGCCGGCATTTCGGCACGCAAATCCGCCAGCGTGTCGACGGTGTAGCTCTTGCCGCCGCGGGTGATCTCGCGCGTGTCCACCGTCAGTCCCGGCGCGTCGGCAACGGCGAGGCGCAGCATCGCAACGCGGTCGGCCGCCGACGCACGCGGCGAATCGCGGTGCGGAGGGTCCGCCGAGGGTACGAGTCGCACGCCGTCGAGCGCGAGCGCGTCGCGCACGTCGGACGCGAGTCCCAGATGACCGAAATGAACGGGATCGAACGTGCCGCCGAGGATGGCGAGCGGACTCAAAACCGGGAGCCGGGCTGCTCGAGAAACGCGTGTTCCTCGGACGTTGATGGGCGACCGAGAATGTCGTTGCGATGGGGAAAACGGCCGAAGCGGCGAATGACGTCGCGATGACGCTCGGCCCACGGCAGCGGAGAATCGACGCCTGTTTCGCTCGCGAGCGCCGTAAACAGCGCCACGCTGCGTTCCTGCATCGGCAGGCTTTCGCTGTGTTCGAACGGCATGTACAGGAACCAGCGCTCGTACGGGTCGAGCGTGCGGTCGAATCCGCGCTCGATTGCATAGTCCGCGGTGGCGAGCGCCGCCTGGTCGCCTGCGAAGGCGTCGGGCGTGCCGCGGAATGCATTGCGCGTCAGTTGATCGAGCAGCACGACGCGCGCAAGCGATCCGAGCGGCGTCGTGCACCATGCACCGAAAGCGCCGGCGATGCCCGCGGCGAGCGCATCGCCGAAGCGCTCACGGATCTGCCGATCGAACGCGTCGCTCTTCGTGAACCACGCGTCGCGCGGCTGGTGCGGCGCAGGCCCGAACCAGAAGTCGAGGATCGCCGCGGCGAGGGCGGGCGGCGGCGCAACGGACGGTGCTTCGTTCGTCGGACTCATGGGCTGCGCTTATCATACGGACTTTGCTCCGCGCGCTGCCGAGCGGTCGCCGGCAACGATCGTGCAAACCTCCCGCCGCGATATCTTCCTCCTCGCCTGCTGCCAGGCGCTCCTGCTCGTGAACGCATCGGGTTTGATCTCGATGAACGGGCTCGTCGGTTTTTCGCTGGCGCAGACGAAGGCGTTCGCGACGTTCGGCGCGACGACCTACGTGCTCGGATCGGCCGCCGCCACGATGCCGATGTCGCTGTGGATGGGGAGGGTGGGCCGTCGCGCGGGTTTCATGGCCGGTGCGACGATCAACATCGTCGGCTGTTTCGTCGCTGCGCTCGCGCTCGCGTGGCACAGCTTCGCGCTGTTCTGCGTCGCGACGGGCGTGATCGGCGTCTACAACGCGGTCGGGTTGCAATACCGGTTTGCCGCCGCGGAGGTGGCTGCGCCACAGCATCGCGCGATGGCGATCTCGCTGGTTCTCGCGGGCGGCGTGATCGGCGGCGTCGTCGGTCCGCAAGCCGTCGAGCTTGCGCGCGACTGGTTCGCGACGCCGTTCCAGGGCTCGTTCGTCGTGCTCGCAGCGTTCGCGTTGATTGCGCTCGCCGTGCAGTCGCAGGTGCACGTACCCAGGCCCGTTCTGGACGCGGCTTCGGGTCGGGGGCGCTCGCTTGCCGAAATCGCGCGGCAGCCGACGTTCATCGTCGCGGCGATTTCGGGTGCGCTCGGTTACGGCCTGATGAATCTGCTGATGACGGCGACGCCGATCGCGATGAATTTCTGCGGCCACCCGTTCGCAGCCGCGGCGCTCGTCATCGAATGGCACGTGGTTGCGATGTACCTGCCGGGGTTCGTCACCGGCTCGCTGATCCGCCGCTTTGGAACGCTCCCGATCATTCTCGCCGGCGTGGCGTTGACGACGATCGCCGTCGCGGTCGCGCTGAATGGCATCACCGTCGTGCATTTCGTCGTGGCGCTCGCGTTCGTCGGCGTCGGTTGGAATTTCATGTACACCGGCGGCACGACCTTGCTGACCGAAACCTACGGCGCAAACGAGAAATCGCGAACCCAGGGTCTGAACGATCTGATCGTGTTCTCGACGATGGGCGTTTCTTCGCTCGCATCCGGCGCGCTGGTGACGACGACGGGCTGGGATACGATGAACCGCGCGGCGTTGCCGATCCTCGCGATCATCGCGGCGGCAGCGTTGTGGCTGATGTGGTTGCGCCGGCGGGTTGCCCCCGCGGCCGCGTGACGTCAATGCGCAGGCAAAGCGGACGCTCACCGCAGCACTTTGGGGTCAGAGCAATAAGTCGACTTATTGCTCTGACCCCAAAGTCGGACGGCGTCGTATCAGTGCGATGATTGCGTAGACCATTCCACCGGCAATCATGCCGGCGAGGGCGTTCAGGAGCATCGGCGTCAGCGCGCCGAACACCGCGCCAACGGCCGGAAGATCGGCGGCGTGTTCCTCGAAGTTGTCGATCGCGCGATGCAGCACCGGCACGCCGTGCGTCAGGATCCCGCCGCCGACGAGGAACATCGCCGCGGTGCCTGCGATGGACAGGAACTTCATCAGATAGGGCGCAGCGCGGAGAATCAGCGTACCGAGCGCGCGCTGTGCACGGCCGAGGGTCGCGCCCTGCGGTCGCTGGGAAAGATGCAGGCCTGCGTCGTCGAGCTTGACGATTCCCGCGACGAACCCGTACACGCCGACGGTCATGATGAGCGCGATGCCGACGAGCACGGCGACGCGCGTCCCAAACTGCGCCTGCGCGACGGTGCCGAGCGCAATCGTGATGATTTCCGCGGAGAGAATGAAATCGGTGCGGACCGCGCCCTTGATGCGGTCCTTTTCGAACGCGACGATGTCCACGGCCGGATCATCGAGCGCCTCGGCGAGCCGGCGACGCGCGGCCTGATCCTCCGCGCGATGCGCGCGCATCAGCCGATGCATGACCTTCTCGAAGCCCTCGTAGCACAAGAAAAGCCCGCCGATCATCAGCAGCGGCGTGACCGCCCAAGCCGCGAAGGCGCTGATCGCGAGCGCCGCCGGGACGAGGATCGACTTGTTGACGAGCGAGCCCTTGGCCACCGCCCAGACGACGGGCAGTTCGCGATCGGCGCGAACGCCCGAAACCTGTTGCGCGTTCAGCGCGAGATCGTCGCCGAGAACCCCCGCCGTTTTCTTGGTCGCGAGCTTGGTCAGCAGCGCGACGTCGTCGAGCACGCTGGCGATGTCGTCGATGAGGGCGAGCAGGCTCGAGGCGGCCATGTCGGTTGCGGGGTGGACTTTGGGGTCGGAGCAACAAGTCGTGCGCGTTGGAGCCTTCGGGGTCAGAGCAATAAGTCGTGCGGTCACCACGCGGGTGCAGTCGAGCTGCACGCGCAGGGTGCTCAGACCAGCTCAGACCCCAACGTCAACCCTGCTTTCAGGTGCGGATCTGGCCCGTCCCGAGCACGATCCACTTGCGGCTCGTCAGCCCCTCGAGTCCCACCGGGCCCCGTGCATGCAGCTTGTTGGTCGAGATCCCGATTTCGGCGCCGAGTCCGTATTCGTAGCCGTCGGCGAAGCGCGTCGATGCGTTCACGATGACGGAGCTCGAATCGACCTCGCGCAGGAACCGCATCGCGTTCGTGTGGTTCTCGGTGACGATCGCGTCGGTGTGTTGCGAGCCGTAGCGCGCGATGTGGTCGATCGCCGCCTCCAGCGAATCGACGATGCGGATGGCGAGTATCGGCGCGAGGTACTCGGCGTACCAGTCGTCTTCGGTCGCCGCGTTCATCGCGGCAACGAGTCCGCGCGCCCGCGTGTCGCCCCGCATCTCCACGCCCTTGGCTGCGTAGATCGCGGCGAGTGGAGGCAGCACGCGGTCCGCGATGTCGCGGTGCACGAGCAGCGTCTCCATCGTGTTGCAGGGTGAAAAACGCTGCGTCTTCGCGTTGTCGGCGATCCGGATTGCCCGCTCGACGTCCGCGGAGGCATCGATGAACACGTGGCAGACGCCGTCGAGATGCTTGATGACGGGCACGCGTGCGTCGCGCGCCACGCGCTCGATCAGGGACTTGCCTCCGCGGGGCACGATGACGTCGACGTGACGATCGTCGGCGATCAGATGACCGACCGCTGCACGATCGGTCGTTTCGATCAGCTGCACGGCATTCCCGGCCAGGCCGGCCGCGCGCACCCCCTCGCCGATGCACCGCGCGATCGCACGATTGCTGTGAAACGCTTCCGTTCCGCCGCGAAGGATCGTCGCGTTGCCGGACTTGAGGCAAAGTCCGGCTGCGTCGGCCGTCACGTTAGGACGCGACTCGTAGACGATGCCGATGACGCCGAGCGGCACGCGCATCATTCCGACCTGGATCCCCGAGGGTCGTGCGCGCAAGTCCGAAATCTCGCCGACCGGGTCGGGCAGCGCCACGATCTCGAGCAATCCGCGCGCCATCGCGTCGACGCCGGCGTCCGACAGCGTCAGGCGGTCGATGAACGCCGCGTCGTGACCGGATTCGCGGGCATGCGCTATGTCGGTCGCGTTCGCATCGACGAGCGCATCGGCGTCGCGCTGCAATGCCGCGGCCGCGATTTCGAGCGCGCGATTCTTCGCGCGCGTGTCGGCACGGGCGAGATGACGCGATGCTTCGCGCGCCGCTGCACCGACACGCTGCATGTACGCTGCAACGTCGGCAACCGGCTCGAGGGCAGCGGCGCGATCGTTCATCGACCTATTCTAGCCCGGGCGGGTCGCGACGACCGCGGGGCGATGGAAGTGTAGTGCGCGCCTCGGTTGCCGCTATGGCCCTCGTCCCGTCGTCGACGTCTCCGGGGCGGCACCCGGCGTCATCGTCTCGACCCCCTGCGGCGTTCCGAGGAG